>NZ_DBGFPE010000029.1:0-10833 GCF_048526665.1 Candidatus Allofournierella excrementavium | reverse complement strand
TCCGAAACGCCGCGTGCGGCGGCGGACAGGGACGCGGCCACCCAGCGCAAAGCTGCCCATATCCCAGCGCCGCCCGAATAAAGGAAAGGGCGGCTTTGATTGAAGTGCTCCGCCCGGCCCATCCCCACCGCACATTGCATTTCGGACATTTTCCCCGACGAAGAAAAGTGTCCGTTCTGATGCGCACTACGTGGGGAGGACCGGGCTTCGCCTCAGCCCGGCGGGGCAGGGCGGCGCTCTTCCCCGTTTGCCCGGCCCGCCGCCCGATGTCGGCCGAGCCAGCCGCGGGGGAAAACCGGGCCCCGCCTCCGTTGCCGCCTCCCCTCCCCCGCCGGTTGGAATCTGCGCCAAAATCTGCTACAATGAAACCATGATATTCCCCGGCTTTTGCGGGCCGGAAGGGGCCGCACAGCGCACCGAGCCGCGCGCCTCTCCCCCGCCCTTTGGCCGGGCCGAAACACCACACCGCCGCCCCTTCTGCGGGCGGCTGCACAAAGGAGGATATGAGCCATGCAAAACTATTCCGGCGAAGAGGGCCTGCAGTATCATCTGCAGATCCGCCCGGGGGACGTGGGCCGCTATGTGCTGCTGCCCGGCGACCCCAAGCGCTGCGCCAAGATCGCGGCCTATTTTGAGAACCCCCGCCTCATCGCGGACAGCCGCGAGTATGTCACCTACACCGGCACCCTGGACGGCGTGCCCGTCAGCGTCACCTCCACCGGCATCGGCGGCGCGTCCGCTTCCATCGCCATGGAGGAGCTGCACAAATGCGGCGCCAACACCTTCATCCGGGTGGGCACCTGCGGCGGCATGGAGATGAAGGTCAAGGGCGGCGACATCGTGGTTGCCACCGGCGCCATCCGCATGGAGGGCACCAGCCGGGAGTACGCCCCCATCGAGTTCCCCGCCGTGGCCGACCTGCAGGTGGCCAACGCCCTGGTGGAATCCGCCCGGCAGCAGGGCTTCACCTGCCACGCCGGCGTAGTGCAGTGCAAGGACGCCTTCTACGGCCAGCACGAGCCCGAGACCAAGCCCGTGAGCTACGAGCTGATGAACAAGTGGCAGGCCTGGCTGCGGCTGGGCTGCCTTGCCAGCGAGATGGAGTCCGCCGCGCTGTTCACCGTGGCCGCCTGGCTGCGGGCCCGGGTGGGGTCCACCTTCCTGGTGGTGGGCAACCAGGAGCGCGCAGCCGCCGGTCTGGACAACCCCATCGTCCACGACACCGACGCCGCCATCCGGGTGGGCGTGGGAGCGCTGCGCCTGCTCATCGCCCAGGACAAGGCCGCCGAGGGCTGAGAGCGGCCCAGAAGCCCCTGAAACGAAAAGAACGGGCGGGAACACCCAAGGGTGCTCACGCCCGTTCTTTTCGTTTTTAAGGCGCTCTCAGCCCTGCTGGCGAAGGGCTGCCGCCACCGGCTCCACTTCCACCTTTTTGTCCTCCCGGAAGTGGGGCCCCTTGAGGTAGGCCAGGAAGGTCTTTTCAGTGTAGTGCCCGGTGGACCGGGGCAGGTTCAGCGAGGCGGAGGGGTTGGTGAACACCACCACGGTCTCCACCGGCACGTTCTTGAGCTTCGCGGCAAACAGCGCGTCCCGCACCGCCCGGGCGCTCTTGCCCGCGCGGGTCATGGGGTTCTCGAAGGTGCGGCGGCCCTGGGGCAGCACCTGGGTCCACTCCGGCTCGTCCAGGCTGCCGTAGACCTCGCCGCCGTAGCCCAGGCACTTCACGCCCAGCACGCCGAACCAGCCAACCAGCAGCAGGTCCAGGTCGGCCGCGTCCTTGGAGCCCTGCACGTTGACCGGCGCAATGACGGCGTAGTCGTCGGAGGCGGCAAAGCGGCGCACCGCCCGCACGATGGCCTCGGCGCCCTTGTGCTCGTCGTCGGGCATCTCGCCCTTCTTCTTCGGGTCCGGCTTTCCGCCGGCCATGGCCTGGTCCTTCTGGCGGAACAGGGCAACGATATACATCGTCACGGCAAAGGCCAGCAGGCCCGCCGCCACCACGATGATGATGAAGATCAAAACATTCAGGTCCATAGAACTATCCTCCCGCCGCCCCCGGCGGCTGTGTGAAATGCGCGGCAGCGCCGCGAAATGCTTAATAGCATCATTGTAGCAAATCGCCGCCCCCTTTGCAACCGGGACCCTCCCCCGCCCCGGCGCGCAAAGACGCGGGCGGAGAAAACAAAAAAAGAAGGACATCCTTTCGGATGTCCTTTTTGGTGCGCTGGAAGAGATTCGAACTCCCGACCTTCTGATTCGTAGTCAGACACTCTATCCAACTGAGCTACCAGCGCAGGTGCAAGATATATATTATCATCGACCTAGGGGTTTGTCAACTGTTTTTGCCAAAAAATTTAAAATTTTTTTCGCGGAGCAAAAAAAGGTTCTTTTGCCCCCTTCGGGCGGCGGCCGGCGGGCCCTTTTTTCGGCTGCTGACAGCCCTCCCGCGCCGCCCTGCGCCCGGGGGTGCGCCTGCGGGCCCCGGGGATACCCTGCGCGCCCTGGAGTGTCCTTGCGCGGTCTGTGGTGTTCCGTGCGCCCTGGGATGCCCCCCGTGCGCCCTGTGGTGTCCCTGCGCGCTCTGGGATGCCCCCGTGCACCCAGTGGTGTCTTGTGTGCTCTGGGGTGGGCCTGTGCGGCCTGCGGTGCCCCCATGCGGCCTGCGATGCCCCCATGCGCCCTTGCGGTGCCCCCTGCGCGCTCTGGGATGCCCCGTGCGCCCTGCGGTGCCCCCGTGCGCCCTTGCAGTGCCCTGCGCGCCTCCGTGAGCCTTGCGGCGCATCGCGCCCCGCAATACAGAGCGCGTCTCTCCCCGCCCCGCGGCGGCCCTCTCCCCCGCCCCGCGGCAGCCCTCTCCCCCGCCCCGCGGCGGCCCTCTCCCCCGCCCCGCGGCAGCTCTCCCCTCTTTCCTGCCCGGCAGCAAAAAAGCCCGGCCGCTCCAAAAGGAGCGGCCGGGCCTTGTTCATTTCGCTGTCAGGCGATGAGGCTCAGGTGAGCGATCAGGCCTTGGGCTTGCCGAACTGGCAGTCGTTGTTGCCGGAATCGGAAGTCCACATCTCCAGCATGTTCAGAGGATCGTTGTAGTCCATCAGCCAGCCGTTACGGGCAACGTCGTAGTTGCCAGCCTTACGGTCGTTCAGGAACACGTTCCACTCCATCTCGGAGATCTGCATGTCGATGCCAACAGCAGCCATATCGGCCTGGATGGCAACGGCCACGTCAACGTTGCCGCCCGGGGTGTTCACCAGGTAGGTGAAGCTCAGCGGGGTCTCGCTGCTCAGCATGCCGTTCTCATCGAACTTGTAACCGATGGACTCCATCATGGCGATGCCTTCCTGCACGTTGGACTCGAAAGCCTCAGCAGAAGGATCGAAGTAGTCCTTGTTCTTGAACTCCTTGCCGGTGCCGTCCAGGCAGCCAGCGGGGATGAAGGAACCAGCGGGGACCTGGTCGGCCTGGCCGACGTTGGTCACGATGTAGTCGCGGTCGATGAACAGAGCCAGGGCCTTACGCAGGGTGGCAGCATCCTCGGCGCTCATGCCGTCGAACATGGGGCTGTTCACGTTGAAGGACACATAGTAGGTGCCCAGGTTCTCGATCACGTGGTACTCGGGGTTGCCCTGCAGGCCGGCGATCTCCGCGGTGGGAACGCCGTCGGAGAAGTCCAGGTCACCCGCATTGTAGGCGGCGAAGGTGGCGGTCTCGTCGCTGGAGAGCATGAACTCCTGCTTCTCGATCTTCACCTCGTCGGCGCGGTGGTAGTTGGGGTTCTTCTCATAGGTCATGGAGCTGTTGTGGTTCCACGCGGTCAGAACGTAAGCGCCGTTGCAGACGAAGTTCTCGTTCTTGTTGGTGCCCTCCAGAGCCCAGGCGCCGGGGTTGGTGCCCTCGGGATCGGCGGCCTCAACGGCCTCCTGATACACGGGGAAGTAGGTGGGGAAGGCGCACAGATCCAGGAAGTAAGCGCAGGGGAAGCTCAGCTCAACGGTCAGGGTCTTGCCGTCCTCGGAAGCGGTCACAGCCAGGGTGGCGTCGGGGTTGACCCGGTTGCCGTCGGCATCCATCTCGGTAACCTCGTCGTAGCCCTTGATGGGGGCGAACATGTAGCCGTAGTCGGAGGCGGTCAGGGGATCGGCGGCACGGTTCCAGCTGTAGACGAAGTCGGTGGCGTCCAGGTCATCGCCGTTGGACCACTTCAGGCCGTCCTTCAGGGTGAAGGTGTAGGTCAGGCCGTCGTCGCTCTTGGTGTAGTCCTCGACCAGGTCGGGCACCTGCTCGTGGTCGGCGTTGTAGGTGAACAGGCCGGCGAAGGAGTTGATGGCCAGGATGGCGCCGTCAACGGTGCTGTTCAGCGCGGGGTCCAGCTTTTCGGGCTCGGAAGCCAGGTAAGCGTGCAGGGTGGTGTTGTCAGCGTCCGCGGCGGGGTTGTTCAGCTCGGCGAACATGAAGTACTTGTAGCCGAAGGGAGTCCAGTAGACGTTGGTCAGGTAGTCCTTCTGCAGGTAGATGTCGGTGTAGAAGTACAGGGGCAGGATGGCGCCGGTCTCCATCAGGATGTCCTCAGCCTGATGCATCATCTCGGCACGCTTCTCCAGATCGGTCTCGGTGCGGATCTGGTCGATCAGTTCGTCGTACACGTCCCAGCCATTGACGGGATCAACGAAGTTCTCGTTGGTCGCCTCAGCCTGGGAGGTGGACTCAGAAGCCGGGGTGCTGGAAGGAGCAGGGGTCGAGCCGCAGGCGACCAGACCGAAGCACATGACCAGCGCCAGAACGAGTGCGGTCAGCTTTTTCATGGGTATACCTCCATTTGTTTTTTTGGGCTTTTGGCCCGGTTTCAAATCACGGCCCGGCAAGAAAAACGGGTCGGGACTTGCCAAAAAGGAGTTTTGCCGGAACTTACTTGTTCCAGCAGGCCACCATGTGGCCGTTGCCCCGGTCGGTCAGCGGCGGGCGCTGAGCCGCGCACTGCTCGGTGGCGTAACGGCACCGGGTGCGGAAGGGGCAGCCGGAGGGAGCCTTCAGGGGGCTGGGCACGTCGCCCTCCAGCACGATGCGCTTGCGCTCGCGGGCAATCTTGGGATCGGGCATGGGCACAGCGCTCAGCAGAGACTGGGTGTAGGGATGCATGGGGTTGTTCATCAGCTCGTTGGCCTCAGCCATCTCCATCATCTTGCCCAGATACATCACGGCGATGCGGTCGGAGATGTGGTTCACCACCAGCAGGTCGTGGGCGATGAAAAGGTACGCCACGCCCAGCTTGTGCTGCAGGTCCTCGAACATGTTCACCACCTGCGCCTGGATGGACACGTCCAGCGCGGACACAGGCTCGTCGCAGACGATGAACCGGGGGTCCACCGCCAGGGCGCGGGCGATGCCGATGCGCTGGCGCTGGCCGCCGGAGAACTCGTGGGCGTAGCGGGTGGCGTGCTCGGCGTTCAGGCCCACCAGCTCCATCAGGTGCAGCACCTTCTCGCGGCGCTCGGCCTTGGTGGTGTAGAGCTTGTGCACGTCCAGAGGCTCGCCGATGATGTCCTCAACGGTCATGCGGGGGTTCAGGGAAGAATAGGGGTCCTGGAACACCATCTGCATCTGCTTGCGGTAGGGCAGCATGTTCACGATGTGGGGCTTGCGCAGCTTCACCGGGTTGCCCTTGGCGTCCACCTTGGGCTCGCCGTTGACGTCCAGGTCGCCGGCGTCAAAAATGACCTCGCCGTTGTACTTGATGCGGCCGCCGGTGGGCTGATACAGCTGCAGAAGGCTGCGGCCCACGGTGGTCTTGCCGCAGCCGGACTCGCCCACAAGGCCCAGGGTCTCGCCGGGCTTGATGGCGAAGGACACGTCGTCCACCGCTTTCAGCGGGGTGGTGGAGGCAAAGCCGGTGCGGATGGGGAAATACTGTTTCAGGTGCTCGACTTCAACAAGATACTCACTGCTCATCGTCGGCGCCTCCTTCCTCGGCAACGATGGGGTCAAAGACCCACTCGCCGCCCTCATTTTTCACCCAGCCGGTGGCCAGCTGCACCGCCTCGGCGCTCTCGCCGGCGGCGGCCATCTCAGCGGCCTTGTCTTTCAGAGCCAGGTCGTTCAGCCAGCAGGAAGCCAGGTGATCCTGGGCCACCTGACGCTCCATGGGAACGTAGTCCAGGCACACCTTCATCGCCTTGTCGCAGCGGGTGCAGAAGGCGCAGCCGGCGGGCATGTTCAAAAGGTTGATGGGGTTGCCGGCGATGGGCACCAGACGCTCCTTCATCCGCTCGGTGCTGGGGATGGAGCGCAGCAGGCCCTTGGTGTACTCGTGGCTGGGGTTGTAGAAGATTTCGTCGGCGGTGCCGCGCTCGCACACACGGCCGCCGTACATCACGATGATCTCATCGCACATGGTGGCGATGACGCCCAGGTCGTGGGTGACCATGATGATGGCCATGCCCAGCTTTTTCTGCAGGTCCTGCATCAGTTCCAGGATCTGCGCCTGGATGGTCACGTCCAGAGCGGTGGTGGGCTCGTCGGCGATGAGGATGTCGGGCTCGCAGGCCAGGGCCATGGCGATCATCACGCGCTGGCGCATGCCGCCGGACAGCTCATAGGGATACTGCTTCACGCGCTTGGCGGGCTCGTTCACGCCCACCAGGGTGAGCATCTCGATGGCGCGGGCCTTGGCCTCGGCGCCCTTTTTGTCCGTGTGCAGACGGATGGCCTCTTCCAGCTGGTTGCCGATGGTGAACACCGGGTTCAGGCTGGTCATGGGGTCCTGGAAGATGATGGAGCAGCACTTGCCCCGGAAGCCCGCCATCTGGTGGCGGTTCCACTTGGTGATGTCCTGGCCCTTGTACTCAACGCTGCCGCCGGTGATGCGGCCGTTGTCCGCCAGGATCTGCATGATGGAATAGGCGGTCACCGATTTGCCGGAGCCCGACTCACCCACGATGCCCAGCACCTTGCCGGCATCCAGGTTGAAGGAAACGCCGTTGACCGCATGCACCTCGCCGTTGTCGGTGGTGAAGGAGGTGTGCAGGTCCTTGACCGATAAAAGATGTTCACTCATGTACCATTACCTCCTCAGCTTGGGATCGAAGGCGTCCCGCAGACCGTCGCCGAGCAGGTTCAGCGACAGAACGATCAGGCAGATCATCAGCGCGGGGAACACCAGCTGGAAGGGGTACGCCTGAAGAGCGCCGCGGGCCTCGTTGGCAAGGCTGCCCAGAGAGGGCATCGGCTGGGACACGCCCAGGCCAAGGAAGCTCAGGTAGCTCTCGGTGAAGATGGCGGAAGGAACCTGCAGGGCCACGGAAATGATGATGACCGACAGGCAGTTGGGCAGGATGTGCTTTTTCAGGATGCGGCTGGGCTTGGTGCCGATGGTGCGGGCCGCCAGAACGTACTCGTTCTCCTTGATGGTCAAAATCTGACCGCGCACCAGGCGCGCCATGCCCACCCAGTACAGCAGGCCGAACACGATGAACAGCGAGAGCATGTTGGTGCCCAGTTTCGCGAACACCGTGCCGCTGATGGCCGCGCCCAGCGTTTCTCGCAAGACCACCGACAGCAATATGACCATCAGCAGGTCCGGCAGAGAATAGATGATGTCGCAGATACGCATCATCACAAGGTCCACCTTGCCGCCGGCGTAACCGGCGATGGCGCCGTAGAGCACGCCGATGATCATGACCAGGATGCTGGCGAACAGACCAACGGACAGGGACACGCGGGTGCCGTAGATGACGCGGGCAAAGTAGTCACGGCACATCTTGTCGGTGCCGAAGATGTGGGGGAACAGCTGTTCGCCGGTCTCCTCCATGTACTTGATCTCGTTTTCAGACCAGGTGAAGGGGGCGAGGTTGGCGGCGGTCTTGTCGCGCTTGCCGCCCACTTTCAGGATCTCGTCGTAGCCGTAGGGGATGACCATGGGGGCCACGATGATGGCGATGATCAGCAGCACCAGAACGATGATGGCGCCCACCGCCAGGGGGTTGCGCATGAGTTTTTTCATGCCGTCCTTAAAGAAGGTGGTGGATTCGCTCATGACCTCCTGCTGGCTTTTTTCTTCCTCGGAGGCGGGGCTGAATTTTGCCAGATTGATCTGGCTGCTGAGCAGATGCTTTTTAAGCGGTTTATTCATATTCCGTCTCCTTAGTCAAAAGTGATGCGCGGGTCGATGAGCTTGTACACGATGTCCGTGATGAGGTTCGCGGTCACCATCAGGATGGCCAGGAAGATGGTCACGCCCATGATGAGGGTGTAGTCCCGGTTGTTGATGGAGGTCACGAAGTACGAGCCCAGGCCGCCGGTGGAGAAGATGGTCTCCACCACCATGGAGCCGGTGATGATGAACGCCACCATGGGGCCGACGTAGGTCACGACGGGGATGAGGGCGTTGCGCAGGGCGTGCTTGAAGATCACCTTATAGGAGGCGACGCCCTTGGCGCGGGCGGTGCGGATGTAATCCTGGTTCAAAGCGTCCAGCATGCTGGTCTTGGTCAGACGGGTGATGTAGGCCATGGGGTACATCGAAAGGCTGATGACCGGCAGGATGTAGTTGGGGTTCTGGGCGCTCCAGGCGGGCACCCAGCCCAGCTGGATGGAGAACACCAGCAGCAGAAGGGTGGCCAGCACGAAGCTGGGGGCCGAAGTGGCCAGAGTGGTGAAGAACACGATGATGCGGTCGATGACTTTGCCGCGGTTCAGCGCGGCCACCGAGCCAAGCACCAGGCCGAAGGCGATGGCCACCGCCGCCGCCGACAGGCCCAGCTTCGCGCTGACCTGCATACCGGTGGTGATGGTCTCAAACACGTCGCGGCCGGTCTTGAGGCTGACGCCGAAGTCATGGTGGAACAGCAGCCGGCTCATGTAGTTCACATACTGCACCGGCACGGGCTGGTCCAGGCCGTAGCGGGCCTCCAGCGCCGCCATAACGGCGGGGCTCAGCGCCTTTTCCGAGCTGAACGGGCCGCCCGGAATGGCATACATCGAGAAGAAGGTGATGGCGCTGACGATGAAGATGGTCAAGATCGCCAGAAGTACGCGCTTCACCACATATTTTGCCATAAGATCACTCCTTAACTCCCTCGGCGCCGCGTGCGGCAACCACGCGGCGCACCGGCTGCGGCAACCAGCCGGGCGGCCGTCCTTTTTGCAAACACCACTGTCCGCAGGGCGCGAACAAGTGAAGTAACAAAAAAAGCGCCATTCCCCGCGAGCGGCCGCCGGCATGAAATTGTGTGCGCCCGGCGGACCCACTTCTTTCACACCCGCGCGCCCGCAAAAAAGCCTGGACACGCTGCAACAGCAAACAAATTGTCTCTTTATTTTACCGCTTTTGGGCCCGTTTGTCAATTTCCAGGGGCAAAATCCCAACTCTGCCGGGGCATTTCATCCCTTTAGCAGAGTAATCGACCAAACTGAGTACTTATTATAATGTAATCTATGGCCCTCGTCAAGGAAAAAACAGGAATTTTTCCTTCGAAGGGCGCTATTTTTCACAGGCAGGCCGTCCGCTGTGGACAAACAGCCGGACTTTTTTCAAAAAAAGCTTGTTTTGTGTTCACCGTGTTACTATAATAAAGGAAAAATCCTGAAAGAAGGCAGAGCCCCATGCTGAACATCACTGTGCAAAAGTCCGCCGTTCTGAAACAAAAGCCCGCCGACGAAGGAAAGCTGGGCTTCGGCAAGCTGTTCACCGACCACATGTTCCTGATGGACTACACCGCCGGCGAAGGCTGGCACGACGCGCGCATCGTGCCCTACGCTCCCCTGCCGCTGGACCCGGCCACCACGGTGTTCCACTATGCCCAGGAAATTTTTGAGGGCATGAAGGCCTACCGCACCGCCGAGGGCAAGGTGCAGCTGTTCCGCCCGGAGTGCAACGCCGCCCGCTTCAACGACTCGGCCGACCGGCTGGGCATGCCGCCCATCCCCACCGAAGACTTTGTGCAGGCGGTGAAGGCGCTGGTGGATATGGAGCGGGACTGGGTGCCTCACTCCGACGGCGCTTCCCTCTACATCCGGCCCTTCTGCATCGCCACCGATGTGGGTCTGGGTGTGCATGCGGCCAAAAACTACCTGTTCGTCATCATCTGCTCGCCCTCCGGCGCCTACTACGCCGAGGGCCTGGACCCGGTGCGCATCTATGTGGAGGACGAGTACATCCGCGCCGCGCCCGGCCTCACCGGCTTCTGCAAGTGCGGCGGCAACTACGCCGCCTCCATCAAGGCGGGCGAAAAGGCCGAGGAGCTGGGCTTCAGCCAGGTGCTGTGGCTGGACGGCGTGGAAAAGAAATATGTGGAAGAAGTCGGCTCCATGAACATCATGTTCAAGATCGACGGCAAAATTTACACCGCCGCCTGCACCGGCACCGTGCTGCCCGGCGTGACCCGCCGCTCCATCATCGAGCTGCTGCGGGACTGGGGCTATGAGGTCATTGAAGGGCCGCTGGCCATCGCGGACGTGATGAAGGCCGCCGACGAGGGCAAGCTGGAAGAGGTGTTCGGCACCGGCACCGCCGCGGTCATCAGCCCCGTGAAGGAGCTGGACTGGGAGGGCAAGGCCGCCATGATCGGCGGCGGCAAGATCGGCCCCCTCACCCAGAAGCTGTACGACACCCTCACCGGCATCCAGTGGGGCCGCCTGCCCGACACCAAGGGCTGGGTCGTGCCGGTGGAATAAAGAAACGGCACACAGCGAAAACACAAAATCCCCCGGGAATCTCCCGGGGGATTTTTTTGTATACCGAAAACCACTCGCTAGGCGAGTGGTTCAAAAGAAGACTAATGTCGATAATGGAAAAAGAAAAACTCCCTTTGCTATACTGGGAGTGCGGTCTGCCAACTGCACAAG
>NZ_DBGFPE010000028.1:0-55740 GCF_048526665.1 Candidatus Allofournierella excrementavium | reverse complement strand
CCGAACACAGAAGTTAAGCTCCGTAGTGCCGAAGATACTTGGTTGGAGACGACCTGGGAAAATAGGTAGGTGCCGGCTTTCTCTTTGCCCATTTTCAGGGCCCTTGCCAAACGGCAGGGACCCTTTTTCTTTGCGTCCGGGGCGCGGCCCTCTCTTTACAGCGAAGTCGTGCGCACGGCGACGGAACGCCCGCGATGCTGCGTCGATGAGGTGCCGCGACGGCGATGGACGGCTTTTGAGCCATGGGGGCAAAGGCCAGGACCAAACGGCGCGTTTGGCCGAAAGCGCAAAGACCGGCTGCTGGAGGTCCTTGCAAAGAAAAAGAGCGTTCCTCAGGCCGGCGCGGCATAAGGGGAACGCTCATTTCTTTCTTTTTAAAAACCGCTCACGGACGGCAGAGCAGCTTGACCTTGAAGCCCATGTCTTTCAGCTTTTCTGCAAGGCGCGGGCCGTTCTGGTCGGTGCCCTCCATGTAGCCCGCGTAGTGATAGGGCACCACCACACCGGGCTTGTGGTCCATGGCCGCCAGCTGGTCGGGGATCTGGTCCATGTAGTGCAGCATGTTGTAAAGCCCGTCGCAGGGCACGAACAGCACGTCGCACGCCACATCGCTGAGCACGTCGGTGTCGCCCGCCACATAATAGGAAAAACCACCCATCTCCAGCAGCGCGCCGAAGCCAAAGCCCAAAGGATGGTTCTTGTTCTCGGCGGCCAGCGGGGTGAGCACCACGCCGCACTCGAACACCAGGTCCGGGGCCGCGGGGGTCAGCAGGCTGATGTAGGCCGGGTTCACGCCCATCTCTCCCGTGAGCCAGTCGGCCACCGGCGCGGTCACCGCGAAGCAGGTGTCCGGCCCCGCCGCCTTGCGCAGGTCATCGGGGGAGAAGTGGTCGGAATGGCTGTGGGTCACCACGATGAGGTCCGCGTCGTGGGGGGCTTTCTCCAACTGGAAGGGGTCTGTGTACACCACCGGGCCGCCGGGCACGCGAAAGCGCACCATGCCGTGGCGCACCAGATCCACACAGTCGAGGGCATCCATCATAAAAACTCCTTTCGGGGCGGTTGGCCTTGTAAGACGGCCGTTTTTGGATTATAATAAAACAGTATCCACCCTTCGCCGCACTTTTGCGGCGGGGTATTCCGCTTGACCTTATTGTAACACGGCGCGCGGGTTTGTCAAAGCCCACCGCCTTACGGAGGAAAACTATGAAGCGCAAAAACCGTTTTCTGGCGCTGGCGCTTGCCATGGTGCTGGCGCTGAGCCTGCTGCCCGGCTGCGGCGGCAGCGAAGAAGAGCCTGAGGCCACCACCAAGAACGAAGCCCAGCTGGGCGGCAGCATCACCTGGCCCGAGGAAGGGCTGGACACGTCCGCCACTCTGGCCTCCACCATCGTGGGCGACACTCTCTACATGGTGTTCAACGGCGTGCAGGCCCGCACCAGCGGCTACTTCACCCCCGCGGGAGACACCATCACCATCACCAGCAGCGCCACCACCACCAGCGAGACCCGCTTTGCCTACCGCGTGACCCTCTGGAAGGAGACCTACGGCGGCCGCGAATATGTGGACGGCGGCATCATGTACTTCACCGCCGACGGCGAGTGCCGCACCGGCACCTTCACCGGCCTGGAGGCGGGCACCCGCTACAAGATCGGCCTTGCCTACGACGGCGGCAGCCACTACATGAGCGGCGGCGTGACCATCGCCGGCCTGGCCCAGGCGGACGCGCTGGATGACGAGGACACCTCGGCAGCGTAAATAAAAAAGCGAACGGCCCGGAGCCTGCAAAACGCAGGCCCCGGGCCTTTTTTTCATCTTCCGCGGGGAGGCTCACTCCGCCCCGACGATGTCCCGGATGACCTTGCCCGCCAGGATGAGCCCCGCCGCCCCCGGCACAAAGCTCACGCTGCCGGGGGTCTGGCGCCGGGGCGCGCCGCCGCGCTGAGGGCCCGGTCCCTCGTTGGCGGCAAACTCCGCCGCGGGGGCCAGAGGCTGCTCGGGGGAATAGACCACCGGCACGTTCTTGAGGCCGCGGGCGCGGCACTCCCGCCGCATCACTCGCGCCAGGGGGCAGCCCTCGGTCTTTTCCAGCACCGAGAGGCGCAGCAGCTCCGGGTGCAGCTTGTTGCCGGTGCCCATGCAGCTGATCACCGGCACCCCCGCCGCCCGGGCCCGGGCGATGATCTCAAGCTTGGCGGTCACGGTGTCCACCGCGTCCACCACATAGTCCGCCCCCTCCAGCGGCACCTGGTCCGCCGTCTCGGGGGTGTAGAACAGCGCCTTCTCCACCACCTTGCAGGCGGGGTTGATGGCCAGCACCCGCTGCGCCGCCGCCTGGGTCTTGGGCATGCCCACCGTGGTGGTGAGGGCGATGATCTGGCGGTTCAGGTTGCTCTCGGCCACCCGGTCGTCGTCCACCAGGGTGAGCGCGCCCACCCCGGCCCGGGCCAGCGCCTCGGCCACATAGCCGCCCACGCCTCCCAGGCCGAACAGCACCACGTGGGCGCGGCGAAGTTTTTCCACTCCCGCCTCGCCCAGCAGCATGGCGGTGCGGCTCTCAAAGGCAGTGGACATAAAAAGCCTCCTTGTTCAAGGGATGAAAAGGCCGTGCGCGGGCGCACCGCGCACGGCGCTTTGTGTTTTCAGACTCAGCGCTGGAAGGTGATGGCCAGGGTGGTGTCCCACTTCTCGCCGGGGGCCAGGGCCGCGGCGCAGGGCTTCTCGGCCCAGTCGCCGGAGGCGTCCGCCTTGTCCTGCAGGCTGCGCCAGGGCTCCACGCAGAGGAAGTGGAGCTTCGGGTCGCCCACCGAGCTCCAGATCAGGGTGTAGGGATAGCCCTCGATGTCAAAGGTGATGCGGCGGCCGGTGTCCTTTTCCACCAGGCACAGGGTCTTGGCGGAAAGGCCGCCCATGCAGATGGAGTCGTTGTCGAACATGCGGTCGTTCATGGGGATGACCTGGCTGTTCTCCATCATCGGATGGGTGCCGCCGGTGAGGTAGCCCGCCTCCACATCCTGCACGATGGGGGTCTGGGGCGCGTCGAAGCGCAGCTCGTAGTCCTCGGTGGTGTGCTCAGCGTCAAAGGGCAGGTTAAAACCGGGGTGATAGCCGATGCCGAAGCGCAGCTCCTTGCTGCCGGGGTTGGTCACCGCCAGGGTGTGGCGCAGGGTGCGGCCTTCCAGAGCGTAGGTGCTCTCCAGAACGAAGTCGAAGGGGAACAGCGCCAGGGTCTCGGCGCTGCTGGCAAGGCGGAAGCGCAGGGCCGTGCCGTTGCAGCCCAGGAACTCATGCTCCAGGTCGCGGGCAAAGCCGTGCTGCCCGCCGGCGTAGGTCTTGCCCTCCACCGTGAAGCTGCCGTTCACCAGCTTGCCGCAGTAGGGGAACAGGATGGGCGCGCGCCGGGGCCACACGGCGGGGTCGCCCTGCCAGAGCATCTCCGCGCCGGAGGCCTTGTCCACCACGCTGGCCAGCTCGGCGCCGAGGCTGTCCACCTCCACGCGCAAAAATTCATTTTCCACAGTGTATCGCATTTTTTTCGGCTCCTTTCAATGGGAAGACTTTGTTGCAATCAGTATAATACACTTTGCCCCAAAAGCCAAGAGGAACGGCCCGCCGCCCCGGTGAATAAGGTGGGTCAGCCGCCCTTCCATCTTGAAGAAAAGGAGCATCAGCCTATGTGCAACGGAACCCTGCGGGTGCAGACCTACGCGGCGCGGGAGAGCGCGCCGGTGGGCAATGTGCGCATCCGCCTGCGCAGCGCCGACAGCCAGTCGGCACAGGAAATGGAATTTTACACCGACGGCGAGGGCAACGCCCTGGATCTGGAACTGCCCGCGCCGCCCGCCTCCCTCTCGCTGGACGAGAACGCCACTCAGCGGCCCTACAGCGTGTGGGACCTGACGGCGGACAAGGAGGGCTATCAGACCCTGACGCTGGAGGGCCTGCAGCTGTTCGCGGGTCAGATGACGCTGGCGGAGCTGGAGATGCGCCCTATGCAGCGCCTGGGCGCGCCCGCCCCTCTGCCGGACAGCTTTGAAACGCCGCCCCATCAGCTTTACAGCCCCGGCAGCGAAGCGCCCAGCAGCGCGCCGGTGCAGTTCTGCGAGCCCGCCCCGGCGGTGCTCACCGCGCCCATCATCCCCGAGACCATCACGGTGCACCTGGGCAAGCCGGCGGCCAGCGCCCAGAACGTGACGGTGAGCTTCCGCAAATACATCGCCAACGTGGCCTCCAGCGAGGTGTATCCCACCTGGCCGGAGCAGGCGCTGCGGGCCAACATCCACGCCCAGATCAGCCTGGCCCTGAACCGCATCTTCACCGAGTGGTACCCCAGCAAGGGCTACAACTTCAACATCACCAACTCCACCAGCTACGACCAGTACTACGTCCACGGGCGGGAGATCTTTGAGCCGATGGAGCGCATCACCGACGACATCTTCAACACCTATGTGCGCCGCGAAGGCACCATCGAGCCCTACTACACCGAGTACTGCGACGGCAAGACCGTGAGCTGCCCGGGCATGAAGCAGTGGGGCACCGTGGACCGGGCCAACGAGGGCAAGAACGCCCTGCAGATCCTGCGCTACTACTACGGCAACAACATCGAGATCGTGCGCACCAACAACATCCAGGGCATTCCCCAGAGCTACCCCGGCACCGCCCTGCGCCGGGGCGATTCCGGCGAGGACGTGCGCATCATCCAGCGCCAGCTGACCCGCATCGCCAAGAACTACCCCGCCTTCGGCAAGCCCGGCACCGACGGCGTGTTCGGCGCGGCCACCGAGGCCTCGGTGAAGGCCTTCCAGAAGCACTTCAACCTCATCGCCGACGGCGTGGTGGGCCGCTCCACCTGGTATAAGATCAGCTACATCTACGTCAGCGTGAAGAAGCTGGCGGAGCTGACCAGCGAGGGCGAGGAGCCCACCGGCAGCCAGGACACCATCACCGGCAGCGGCTATCCCGGCACGCCTCTGCGCCGGGGCGACCGGGGCACCAGCGTGGAGCAGGTGCAGTTCTGGCTGCAGCAGCTGGCGGAGTTCGACCCTGACCTGCGCAGCCTTGCGGTGGACGGCATCTTCGGCTCCGGCACCGAGGCTGCGGTCAAGGCATTCCAGGAGAAAAACGGCCTTGCTGCCGACGGCGTGGTGGGCCGCATGACCTGGGACGCCATCTGGAGCCAGTACCAGAGCCTGCAGAGCGACATCAACCAGTCGAACAACGGCTATCCCGGCAGCCCGCTGCGCCTGGGCAGCCGGGGCGACGCGGTGCGCAAGGTGCAGTTCTGGCTGCGCATCGCCGCCACCAACTACTCCTCCATCCCCAGCCCGGCGGTGGACGGCATCTTCGGCTCCGGCACCGAGACCGCGGTGAAGGCCTTCCAGCGGGAGTTCGGCCTCACCGCCGACGGCGTGGTGGGCCCCGCCACCTGGCAGAAGCTCTATGAGATCTACGCCGACGTGACCAACCAGCTGCTGGCCCCGAACCAGCGCCCGGGCGTCTACCCCGGCACGCCGCTGCGCCTGGGCAGCACCGGGCGGGCCGTGCGGGAGGCTCAGTTCTATCTTGTGCTGATGAGCGCCTATTACTCCTCCATCCCCCGCATCAACATCGACGGCGAGTTCGGCCCCGCCACCGAGACGGCGGTGAAGGCATTCCAGAAGCTGTTCGGCCTCACCCAGGACGGCGTCATCGGCCCCGCCACCTGGGAGAAGCTCTACCAGCAGAGCCAGACCCTGCGCACCCGCGACGGGCTGGTCCACGCCTACCGCCTGCTGCCCTGGCCGGGCTTCGCGCTGGCCCAGGGCGCCATGGGCAGCGACGTGGCCTGGATGCAGTTTTTGCTGGAGTACATCGGCTACTTCTACGACCAGGTCCAGTCCCCCGGCGGCATCGACGGGGTGTTCGGCTCCAAGACCAGGGACTCGCTGGAGAGCTTCCAGCGCGAGTTCAGCCTGCCGGTCACCGGCACGGCGGACGAGACCACCTGGAACGCCCTCACCGCCACCTTCTTCAGCCTGGCGGCGGCGGGCAGCGAGCAGACCGCCTTGGCCGCCGGCCCGGAGTATCCCGGCTATGTGATGAAGCTGGGCAGCGCGGGCGACGCGGTGATGCAGCTGCAGCAGCTGATGAACCAGGTGGCGGTGCTCTACTGCGCGGCAGAATTCGTGCCGGTGGACGGCGTGTTCGGCGAGACCACCGACCAGGCGGTGCGCCTGTTCCAGGAGGGCCTGGGCCTGCCGGTCACCGGCGTGGTGGACGAGGAGACCTGGCAGCGCATCTACGAACTGCTCAACCCGCCCATCCCCGCGTCCTGCGCAAACTGCGCCAAGTAACGAAAGGAGAGAATCAGCATGCCCAAAGTATTTGTCTACGACTCGTTTGAAAACCGCATGATGACCTACAACCTGAACGAGAGCGACTCCATGCCCTTCTCCACCGGTACCACCCTGCGGGTGCGGGAGTTCCGGGGCAGCTCCTCCAGCCCCACCCTGTGGACCACCACCGCCGCCATGGAGGCCTGGAACCTCACCCGCCGCAGCTACGGCAAGGGCATCCACGTGGGCTACGCCTTCAAGCGCATCTGGGAGGGCGGCCACGGCACCGCCAGCCAGCACTACGCCGGCGTGGCCTTCGACGTGGGCCAGGGCCAGGGCTCCACCGCCCGCAACGCCATCTGGAAGGCGGCCAAGAACACCGGCGCCTGGGGCTATGTGGAGCCTCAGAGCATGACCCCCACCTGGGTCCACTTCGACCGCCGCTACGGCAAGCCCGCCTGCTCCGGCACCACCTCCGGCTATCCCACCCTGCGCCGGGGCGCCGTGAGCACCTACGTGCTGGTGCTGCAGGACGCGCTGAACGCCCTGGGCTACTCCACCCGTACGCTGGACGGCAAGTTCGGCCCCAACACCGAGAGCGCCCTGCGGGGCTTCCAGCGCTCGGTGGGCCTGTCGGTGGACGGCATCTGCGGCTGCAACACCTGGAAAAAGCTCACCGCCGCGGTGGTGGGCATCGGGCGCACCCGCACCGTCATCGACTGACCGCCCGCAAACACGCAAAAGCCCCCGGGGCAGCCGTCAGGCCGCCCCGGGGGCTTTTCTTGTCTCGGGCTCAGGCGTTGAACACGTATTTGTCCAGCCGGTCGAAGGCTTCCTGCACCCGGCTGAGAGGCAGGGCCAGATTGATGCGCAGGTGGCAGGGGCCGTGGAACGCCCGGCCGTCCTGCACCGCCACGCCCACGTCCCAGCAGGCCTTCTCCACCTCGTCGATGGTCTTGCCGTGGGCCTTGCACCATTCGGTGCAGTCCACGAACAGCATGTAGGTGCCCTGGGGATGGAAGGTCTCCACGCCCTCAAAGTGCTCTTTGATGTAGCCGCAGGCGAAGTCCACGTTGCCGGTGAGCACCTGGCGCAGCTCCTCCAGCCACTCGCAGCCCTCGGGCTGGTAGGCGGCGACAAGCGCGTGCATGCTGAGCACGTTCATGCTGTTGTAGTGGCTCAGGCTGGATTCCTTCCGCACCCGGTCCCGCAGGCGCTTGTTGTAGATGATGTGGTAGCTGCCCACAAGGCCCGCCAGATTGAAGGTCTTGCTGGGGGCGTACATCGCCACGGTGTTCTGCCGCGCCCACTCGCTCACCGACTGGGTGGGGATGTGCTTGCTGCCCTCCAGGATGATGTCGCTCCAGATCTCGTCGGACACCACGGTCACGTCGTACTTCTCGAACAGGGCCATGGCCTGTTCCAGCTCCCGGCGCTCCCACACCCGGCCGCAGGGGTTGTGGGGCGAGCAGAGGATGGCGGCATGGATGTTCTGGGTGCGCAGCTTTTCCTCCATGTCTTCAAAGTCCATCCGCCACACGCCCGCCTCGTCCCGCTTCAGGGGGCTGAGCACCATGTTGTAGCCGTTGTTGGTGAGGGCGCTGGTGAAGCCCACGTAGGTGGGGGAGTGGAGCAGCACCTTGCCGCCCCGGGAGCAGGCCACGTTCAGCGCGCTGATCACGCCGCCCAGCACGCCGTTCTCGTAGCCGATGCACTCCCGGGTCAGCCCGGTCACGCCGTTGCGGTTTTTCTGCCAGGCGATGATGGAATCAAAGTATTCATCGGTGGGGTCAAAGTAGCCGTAAGCCGGGTGCTGCGCCCGGCGGATAAGCGCCTCGGGCACGGTGGGCACGGTGGCAAAGTTCATGTCCGCCACCCACATGGGGATGGCGTCGAAACCCGCCTTGGGCGCGGCGGGGGCAAACCCGTTCGGCTTGCCCAGACCGTCCACCGCGATGGCGTCCTTCCCGTGGCGGTCCATAATGGAAGTGAAATCGTACTTCATATTCTGATGTTCCTTTCCGAAAAATGAAAGAATTGCTTTGCCCCCATTTTACTCCATCCCGGCGGCAGCTGCAATGCTGCCGAAGACGGGCGGGGAGAGAAGGTGTTCCGCACCTGCGGGGCAGTGCGGCCGGGACGGAAAGCGCGGCCCCTCTTGCGGTGCCCGGCGCGGCCATCGGCGGGCGCAGCCGCCTTGGCCTTGCCGACCGCTGCGCCAAAAGATTCTTGCTGCACCTGCCGCGGCGGCGGGGCGAGAAGCGAACTCTGTTTCAAATGCTTCCAGGGCAGTGCGGCCGGGACGGAAAGCGCGGTCCCTCTTGCGGTGCCCGGCGCGGCCATCGGCGGGCGCAGCCGCCTTGGCCTTGCCGACCGCTGCGCCAAAAAATCCTCCCTGCATCCGCCGCAGGCGGCGGTCGGATTTTTTGCCCGCGCCTTTCGGCGCTCGGGTCCAAATCCCGGCGAACAAAGTGAAAAGCCCCGCACTTTCGTGCGGGGCCCAACCGGGGCCCCCGCAAAAATTTGCGAAGCAAAGTTTTGTGGGGAAAAGGAGCCGCAGCAGAATGAGCGCGCGGCGATTTTTGCAAAAAGAATCGCCGCAAGCGATATACCGCTTGCGGCGACGTGGCGGAGAAGGAGGGATTTGAACCCTCGCGCCGGTTTCCCGACCTACGCCCTTAGCAGGGGCGCCTCTTCGACCTCTTGAGTACTTCTCCAGAGCAAAGTTTGTGAAAGGTGATTCAGTTGTAAATGGCGGAGAGGGTGGGATTCGAACCCACGGCCCTTGCGGGTCACCGGTTTTCAAGACCGGCTCCTTAAACCACTCGGACACCTCTCCATAGTGGCCGCCTTGCGCGTTCGATGGCGCGCTATATATATTATCATACTTTGCGGGACCTGTCAAGAGATTTTGACCGTGTCATAGCCAAAAAGACATGGAAAAAGCGGGCGGCTGTTCTGCCTGCCCGCTTTGCTGCGTTTGACACCGTATCCTTCGGCGGTTCAGGCCGCCCGCAGGCTGCCGGATTTTTTGGAAAATCCAACCGCAGGGCTGGTGTGCCGCCGCACCCGCCGCGCCCGGCGGGCAGGCTGCGTACCCAAACGATAAAAGCCCCGCGCGGCCAGCGCACATGCCGCCAACCCCAGCAGCAACAGCGCCGAAAGCCCGCCCTCAATGAGGGCCCCGGCCAGCATCACGACGCCCAGCCCCGCAAAAATAGCCAGCATCATGCACATCGTCTCTTTCATATCGATTCCCTCCATTTTGCCGCACAGCGCGAAGGTTCGTCTCTGTGACTTTATTCTATAACAACCAATGGTTGTTGTCAAGCGAAAATAACAACTTTTTTTACATTTTTCTTTACAAAAACATCCTGCGGTTGTATAATGGTCCCATACAGGAAAGGAGCGGAATGGCCATGTTCCCACAGCGTTTAAAAGAACTGAGAAAGCGCAGCGGCTTCAGCCAGAAAAGCCTGTCGGTCCAGCTGGGCGTCAGCCAGCAGGCGGTGGGCAAATGGGAGACCGGCCGCTCCTCGCCGGACCCCGACACCCTGGCGCGCCTTGCGGCGCTGCTGGGCACCTCCATCGACGATCTGATGGGCCTGGCCGCGGTCGCTCCGGCTGCCGCCGCCCAGCGTTTTTTCGGCGGCTACGAAGAGAGCCCCATCCCCGTGGTGGGCACCGTGCGCGCCGGTTTCGGCGCTCTGGCCTTTGAGGAAGACTACGGCGTGGAGTATGCCCGCGTGAAGGACCCCGCCAGCTATTTCTATCTGGTGGTCAAGGGCGACAGCATGGAGCCCCGCATCAGCGACGGGGACCTGGCTCTGGTGCATCGTCAGCCCACGCTGGAAAACGGCGACCTGGGCGTGATGGTTTACGGCGACGAGGGCGAGGGCACTTTGAAGAAGTACGTCCTGCGGGGCAATGCCGTGGTGCTTCAGCCCTTCAATCCTGCCTACGAGCCCAAAGTGCTGCGGGGCGAAGAGCTTGACAAACTTTTCATCGCCGGCAAGGTGGTGGAGACCAAAGCCAAGTGGTGATCTTCCCGCCACATCTGCATCTTACCAGACAAAAAGGCCGATAATCCGGCCTTTCAACGAAAGAGGGCCTTTTTTTGCCACAAACACAGTTGTATCTCATCCGGCACGGCCAGACCGACTGGAACCTGCGCGCGATGCTGCAGGGGCGCACCGACATCCCTCTGAACGAGACGGGCCGCCGTCAGGCGATGGAGGCCCGGGAGCGTCTGGCCGGCGTGCATTTTGATGCGGTGTATTCCAGCCCGCTGCGACGTGCGATGGACACCGCGCAGCTGGTCAGCGGCTGGCCGGGGGAGAAGATCTGCCCGGACGAGCGCCTCACCGAAATCGCCTTTGGCCCCTACGAGGGCAAAGACCCCCACACCTTGGGCCCGGCGTTTGCTTGCTTTTTCACCGACCCCGAGGCCTACCGTCCGCCGCAAGGGGCGGAGAGCCTGCAAAGCGCGTTGGAACGTACCGGCGATTTTCTCGCCTTCGCCGCCGAAAAGCATCCGGGCCAGACTCTGCTGGTGGCGGGGCACGGCGCGGCGCTCCATGCCATGCTCACAGCGGCGCTGGCGAATCCGTTGGACCAGTTCTGGTCCGTCAATCTGGACAATTGCCGGGTGGCGGTGCTCACCCGGGACGAGAGCGCCCCAGGCGGCTGGCGGCTGACAGCGAGCGACGGCACAGGCGCCGGCGCATACCTGAAAAAGTATCTGGGCTGAAGCCTGTGCGAAATATCGCGTCATCACGCAAAAAAATCCTTGACAACCCCGGCACTGTGTGATATATTAATAAAGCGCCCTCAAAAGAGGACGCTGATATCGCGGGATGGAGCAGTCTGGTAGCTCGTCGGGCTCATAACCCGAAGGTCGGTGGTTCAAATCCGCCTCCCGCAACCAAGTTGCCTTAACAAAAAAGATATAAGGCCGAAAAACCCCGTAAACAAGCCGTTTACGGGGTTTTTTCGTGCCCAAAATTAAGCTCCAGATTGAAAGATATTTTTCACCTATTTCGGGCTTTGGTGAGGACTTGAACTAACGACTACCGATTTTGCGACTAATTTTGACTGATTTGGATCGCTTTTTTCGAATTTTGACCCGGAGAAATTGTAAACAAATTATGAATTTTTCAAAATAAACTCAGGTGGCTGGTTAATTCTACCCGATTCGCTCCCGATCACCCCCTTTTTTGAGAAAAATATTGTAGAAAAAATTGGCTTCTTTTTGTTTAGGATGCCGAAATATAAGTTTTTTTGCGTCTGTTTTGGATTTGTCCAAGCAGGCGCTTTTTTTATTTCCCGAAGACAGCATCACATATGGGCAGAAATTCCTCATCACACCCAGGGGGGAGTGCGTCTTTTACCTGCTCTCGAAACAGTGGGGTGCTGCTCCCCCCTCTCACACTCTCCCCCCAAGTAACACTTACCTGCTGGGAAGAAGATATCAATGCTTACAGAATGCACTCTTCCAGTCCCCAGCAATGCAACTATCAATGCCGAAATGGAAGTCATCGCCTTTCCCAGCCGGTGATTTCCCTGAATAACCGAACCAGAAGGAGGAACGAAATGTCGATTAAATTCAAAAACAAAGAACATGAGAAATTCTATGAACAGTGCCTCGGACGAACCGGCAGTCTTGATCCTTACCACAAGGCTTTTTTCTACACCATGGGCATCAGCGGCGATACCCGGAATCACATTGAGGATGTTTTCGATTTTCGGGACGATGTGATCAGGCCGGAGGGGCTGAACAAAGGTTGGCAGACCAGCGGCAGTATGTCTTTGACCCGACTGGCCTTCAACTTGTGGAACGGCTGGAACAGCGACAATGGTGCAACCCCTTACGATTTGTTCGGCAATTCGGATGCGGCCTACATGATAGAAGCGGTTCGGCTTCGGTACCCAGGGTACTTCAAGGAACCCCAGTCCCTTAGTATGAGTCGGTCCAGATAAGATGGGAAGGGGCCGAAAGAAAAAACTCAGGAATAAAGGCAAAGGCCAGAAAGGACTTGAAACTATGATCATGGGCATTGATCACGGGTATGGCCAATTTACGGCGCTGGCAGAGCGAAATAAAGCCCGTACAGAAGCTTCAGAAGGATGGACAGCAATGATTACCAAAGAGACCTTTTGTGCGGCGTTGGGCCAGATTATGGAGCAACGGGAGATCGACGAGAAGGTCGGCGCGGCGCTCGAATCTGTAGGTGACGGTCACTTTGTATTTGGATGTAAGAACCGATACCTGACTGCGCTCCTTCTAGTTTTGAAAGAGGCTGTCAACGACCAGTATGATTACATCGACTGGTGGCTATATGATGCCTCTCCAGACTATAAAGTCTGGACTGACGATGGAACAAAAGAATGGTGCCTAAAAGAACCAGGAGCCTTATATGACTTCATTGTTGCCGGCACTTGAAAAGAAGGTGAAAAACAAAATGAATCAAGCGGAAACCCTGCGGCAACTCCTGAAAGAAATCGAGGAACTGCTGGAACGTAACATAAACGAAGACGGCGAGTGCCAATTCAGTTATCTCAAGGAAAAGATTGTACTTGAGATGGCCAAGGAAATAATCACAGACGGAGTTCCCGACCCTCCGATGTGCTTTACATCTTGCTGAATGAAGAACATCATAGATGGGAAAGGATGATTGCGAATATCGGATGAAGTGCTGAAGCAAGTGGTCTTTGATTCGGGCGATTGGGCCTCGATGCGTGAATTGTGTAAGAATCACGAGCAGTACCCTGTACCGCTCCTTGGGAAAACATCAATCGGAGAGGATATCATTATTGAGGTTCTATCCGATCGTATCATTACGGAAGTCTACCAAG
The DNA here is from genome assembly GCF_048526665.1 of Candidatus Allofournierella excrementavium. Classification (NCBI taxonomy): domain Bacteria; kingdom Bacillati; phylum Bacillota; class Clostridia; order Eubacteriales; family Oscillospiraceae; genus Allofournierella; species Candidatus Allofournierella excrementavium. The sequence goes on along the minus strand of NZ_DBGFPE010000028.1, from coordinate 42,571 downwards.
AAAACGGCTGGGTGCGAAAAAACTTCTATTACCCTGAAGAATGTACTACCGAAGAACTCTTCCAAGGGAAGTGGAAGCAGAGTCAGCAGCCCAGCAAAAAAAGGGCTCGTGGAGAACTGAATGGGAGTCAAGTTCTGAACGATCCGGCGAGATCGAATGAAACTTGACTCCCATTTTTTATTGTCATATCAAGGCTTTCCGGCATTTGGCCTCCTGCGACACAAATATTCAAACTTTCTCATTTTTGATCACAAACAGCTTCAAGCCCCCTTATTTGAACCGGCTGCCGCAACGGATTCAGCCGGCATTCTTTTCATAAAAGGCCTTCTCCGCTTCATCTGGTGTTTTGTACTGGTTGGCGCGATGAGGACGCCTTTTGTTGTAGAACTTCATATATTCGGAAACCCTTTTCTTGAATTCGTTTTCAGACCGGTAGGAGCTCCGGTACAGTTCTTCCTGCTTCAGAGTGGAGAAGAAGGACTCCATTATCCCGGTGTTTCGATTAACCCTGCGTACCACTTCCCTTATGCTGTCGTAGCAATAACTTCCTCTCAGCGTGCCGACACAGCCCGTCCGGTATGCTCATAATACACAAGAACCGCAGTTCCATTTCCTGTCTGGCTCATCATCGTATAGTCATCTGCTGATATTTCCACACGGGTCCTTAATCCCTGAGAATCCGTCCCCATCAGATAATAATGATGCGAAAAAATGCTGGTATGCGCTTGTGTTTCACTTACTTCTATATCTGTCAGCGTGACCGTCTTCGTACCCGACGCCAGATCAGCGGCAAAATCCTTCGTAAACCACATGCAGACTGCCGCACAGAAAACCGCGATGATCACTCCTGCTGTTTTGTTACTTTTTTCCCCTGTTTTCCAGTTATGTATGACCCGCACGACCACATAGATGCACACGATCCATATGACGGATATATTGCAGAATTCATCCAGTAACACCAGCTCTCCTGTCTTAGGCAGAAGCAGACCGGCAACTATGACCGCCAGTACAAGAACACAGAGAATGATCTCATATTTTGTTATTTTTCTTCTCACTTTGCTCATGATTCGGTTCCTTCCATTAGACTTACAAGATCATTTCTCCATGAAAATTCCTTTGCATAATCAATGCATGCTTTCCCAAAATTGTCTTTTTCATAGATATTTGAACCGTGATCTATTAAATATTGATATACCGGCATAGCCGTCTCTGTCGGCAGCTTTACAACAGTAATCGCATAATTAAGTGGAATTGCCCCATATTTGTCTTTGGCGTTTATGTCCACCCCAGCCTCAACCAGCAGCTGAGTTACTTTTAATATGTACTGTGGGTCGGGCCTCATAACCGAAAAGTAAAATATATGCAGTGCATTTCTTTGATCTTTTGGACTTTTAAAGTTAACATCCGCCCCCTCAGATATTAAAAATCGAATCATCTTTATTTTTTCGTCTGTGTTGTGGTCATTGACAAACAGTAACTGAAACAAACTTAATCCTGTATACTTATGGAATAGATTCGGATCACCTGTATAAAACTTCCGGAAGTCCGAATAAGTTGCGTCTCTTACCGCATCAAAAATGTCTGCAATCCTCATAAATCTCACTCCTAAAATCACTCAATCTTGCTCAATAACTTTATCGTCCGTTTCCTGCAAATATCTTTCTGTATCGAAATGTGATTCAAGAATGTTTTTCAAGAATTCAGTTTCTACAACTCTGTCATTCTCATAAGATCACAAGTTCTTTCGGGATATATCTTCCATTGATCCGGAGCCAGCAGGCACTTTCAGCAAAATCTGTCCGCCGCAGCGATCCTGACTTTAACTCGGTGATCGTCTCAAAATTTTCACATTCGAGCAGCTCCTCCTGCTCTTTTTTTGTAAGCCGCCGGTTCAAAGCGGGCAGACACTGATATGTAGTTCTGTAATATCCAAGCAGGCGCGACAGCGAAAGGACTGCGCCCGCCAATGCAAGAACACACGCTGCCAGCGACGGAATATTCTCCGGACGCGCCAGTATCCCGGCGAAGCCTGCGAGCGCCAGCACTCCCCATGCACACAGGGCAAGGTTTTTCTTTATGGGGTATCCTCTCCGCCATTCTGTTTTTCTCAACTGTTTCATTATTTTCCCTCTGACAGCTTCGCAATTTTATCTATCTCAAAGAGTATAGGACTTTGATAATCCGTCGTTTCGTCAGCAAAACACCGCGCTAGGCTGTTCCAGTGGATATCCGGGAGTTCATTAACATTATCGCAGGATATGATCTGCAGCATAACGTCGTATATTTTTTTGATTATTCCCGAATACTGTAACTGCGTACTATAATCGGAACGGAGTATCTGTATGACTTTTTCACAATGCTGTTTTATCTCTTCCATGTGCTTTGGCGAACCTCATCTAACCACTTCATAAAAATCTCGCTTGAATCTGTCCCCGTCTTTGCGGAACAGATACTTTCATACTTATATTCCGTGTCTATTTTACCGCTTTTACAGTCATAAATCATTCTTAATTCCGTGGGGACAGGTTTTTCGTAATGTATGCATATTTGTCTTATCTTCTCAAGATCCGCTTCCCCAAGATCCAGAAAATCCCATATCGCGTCCGGATCGGCAGCTATATTATTTGTTGTTCTTATCTGACCATCAATCTTGAAAAATGCATTGAACGAAATACTGCTTTCTTCGATAGAGCCATAGGCATAAACTTTATCAGTCCTATTCCCCGCAAATTCGACACATAGTGAAATAATCCGTGACTGCGCATCCATAAATTCATCTTCAAACACTCTATCCATAGCGTCCCCCTTTGAAACAAAACTCTTTTTTAACTTCCGCTGTATTCTCCTGACAGAAGCATTTCTTTCACTTCATCGTATTCGTCCGGCAGCGCCTGCGACAACAAGCCGGACGCTTCTACACGGAAGACCGTTCCGTCATCATATAATACAGCCAGCACCATATGCTGGGGATCTGTAATTTCCTCTTCACCCGTTCCGGATTCCCAGCCAAAAACACCATACTTGTCTAACGCCTCAATGATCTGCTGTCCGTCCGCATAATATCCGCCCTGTATCTGGTAGAGGTCATCAAAGAGATACGCGTCCGACGTTTGATACCTTTTTCTGTCCGGCAGATCATAATATACACATTCTGTACTTGTATTCTTATTTTCCATAAAAGCTACAGCATATACATTTTCTGTAAAATCAGATGTGCGTTCTTCTATGCCGTCTTCAATGAGATAACTTACATCATACATGCCGAATTTGCGTTCCGGTTCGTATTCTTCCAGGAGCAAAGGTATGTTGAGCGTATCCACATCTTCTGTCGTGATGTCAAAATCCTCAATAAACTGTTCCAGATCAACTTTGCTGTACTGTTCTTTTGTAAGTCCTGCCGCCCGGATCAGTTCTTCCGGAGTGATCAGCCTCTGTTCCGAATACGTCTCTTCCCCGGTTTCTGTCACATAGATACCCGGTTTCTGATCCAGACTCCAGAGAAATTCATCCTTGTTAAAAGTTTCTTCCGTAGTGATCTCTATCGCAGTAAGCCCTTCTTTATCCGGTTCTTCTCTGTAAAAAGGAATATAAATATATGCGATTTCATATTGTGCTTCATCTGTAATAACCGAATAGTGCCCTCTCAATTCCCGCCATGTTATTTTTCCGTGTTCACTTTTTTCATGGGAACTTGCATTTCCTTTCCAGCTTTTACATTCGCCCTGAAAAAACTCTATGAATTCTTCCGCCTGTTCCGTTAAGTTTAGCGTACTGTCCCCGGCATACTGCGAAAATAATCCCGTCAGCGCTTTTGCATCTTCCTTCTCTGCGCACCCGATAATGTTTTCTATCATTTCATCCGCCAATTCTTTATCAGAACGATATGCATTGGATGATCCCCGCCTGAAAACGATGCATCCGCTCAAACTGCATACAAGGGCGCAGCATACGATAAGCAGTAATACCTTCCTCATAAATTCTCTTCCTTTCAGCTAATATACGGTCACTTTCCCGCTCCCGGATATCGCGCACTCCGCCTCTTCGGTATAGATATCTTCCCGGAGCTTATCCTCATAATCAGATCTGCCAATCTGTTTCCACGCTTCAGACTCTGCCATGCGCAGATAGATCCCGGCCGGCACGCCCTGACAGTTCTCCGTCAGCCAGTCCGGCACAGCCTCCAGAAACGCCTCGTACTGTTCTGAACACAGGGCGTCGTCCATAAAAATATACGTCACGGCGGAAACCTCGTTCAGTATCGCTTCTTCTTCTGCCGCGCCGCTGCCGCCGTTCTTTATCTCCGTGTATATCTTTATCCCTTCGGAAGGCAGATACTGCTCTGCAAATGCGCGTACCTGCTCTTCATAGGCGGGGCGCATCAGGATCGCCCCGTAATCGTCTTCATACCGGTACATGCCGTTTTCATATGTGCGGTACACTGTCACAACATCCGATTCACCGCCCTGTTCCGGATACCCCTTTAGGTGTTCCTGCTCGACGGCGTCTCCCGGCGCGTAGGATATATAATAAAACTGCTGCTCATATTTCCCTTCGATCCAGTCCAGCATCTGCACGACAGAAGCAACAACCCCTTTCTGGGTATCGCTCAGGTCCTCATAAGGCCCGGTAAGGCCTGTCATGTCCATAACCTCTTTCTGTCTGGCTTTGAGCCATGCGCCATCGTCATAGCTTGCCTGCCATTCATCCGGTCCGAAGGTGATGCTCCCGTCCGGAAATGTGCCTTCACCGACAGTCAGCCCCGTATGGCAGTTCACGATCTTTGCGCTGACACTCCAGTTTGGATCCCCTGTTTCCATGATTCCGGTCAGGACATCCGATGCCGTGATCGTCAACAGCATCTTTGCCTGTAGAATACCGTCGATATTCTCGTCGATATGATATATGAAACGGCTGTGATCGGTATCCGCCTCTACATAATAGCCCTGTTCGTCTTTCTCCATATCTTCCAGCACATCGTCAATGGACCCGGCGTACATCTCTATAAGTTCTTCTTTCTGCGTCGGCGTCACTTCCAGAATTAGATCATCCCCGTCACGCCTTACATCGGTACAGTAATCTTCAAAAGCCTCCATGTTGTCCTCGATATCTGTATTGGCAAACTTAAATATCGAGGCAGGTATCCAGGCCTCTTTCATGAACGCATGGCAAACCAGGCGCACTTTCCTGGAAAGTTTTGCGACATCCGCGTTGACACCAGTTTCAGCCTTTTCCCTGCGAAAAGCAGGTCCCGCACCGGCCCCAAAGCCGGGTGCCAAGGTTTTCCTTCCGGATGTCCGTCACCTGCCGAAATACTGGTGCGCCCCGGATGCAGGCCCCCACAAAATAGAGAGCGCCGCATCTGCGGCACCGCACATAGTGGCAAACGGTATAATGCTGCTCGGCATCCAGCACCGCATCGGTATCCTCCAGTGGGCAGTCACCGGCAAACAGTTCCATACAGCCTTGCCGCTCCAGTTCCATGAGCCTGCGAAGGATCTGGTCATATTGGCGGTAGGAATCGTTGAGAGGCTCTTTCGTCTGTGCCGCCAGCGGGCCGCAGATGGGGCAGATGAGATTCTCCTTTTCCATCGGTATCCCTCCTTACTTTATGATCTCCTGTTCCAGATTCATAGTATCACGGTTCGCGTGAAATATCATCTCGACATTTTACGGATTTGAAATATCTTTTTTGTTAAGCCATGCCATATTGTCTTAACAAAAAAGATATAAGACCGAAACAGCCCGTAAACAAGCCGTTTACGGGCTGTTTTCGTGCCACAAAACAGGTGCAATTTAAAAAGATATATTTCGCCCTTTTCGGCCTTTGGTAGAATATTTCAAATCGTCAGGCATTCTGTTTGATGTAAGAGGAATCCCTGAGGTAGGGGGTTCAGTTTTTCGATCTGTTCCTTCAGGCCCATGCTGTATTTCCTCCTTCGCTGAATTTTGTTCCGCGCCCCCGGCGGGAAAGCGCGCGCTCCGCAATGCTTTTTTCATTGTAGCACTGCACTGTGCAAAAGCCAAGGCTCCAAGGCGCGGCGCCGCCGCGTTTTGGCCCCTTTTCTGCGTGCCGCCCCCTGCGCTGAAAGCGGAAATAAAGTTGACAATTCAACATTCCGAGGCTATACTGTAGAAGTTGCGTTTTCAATTTCTTTGAAACAAGGAGGGGAGCGGTCCCATGGTGGAACGGTTCGAGCGGTTTTCGGTGGCCATTGCGGAGATCAACCGCTGCTGGCACAAGCTGGCAGGGGAGGAGATGAAGGCCTACGGCCTCAAGGGAGCCCACGCCACCTATCTGGTCATCATCGGGCGCTACCCTCAGGGCATCACGGTGCCGGAGTTGTGCGAACAGTGCGCGAAGGACAAGTCCGACGCATCCCGCATGCTGGCCATTCTGGAAGAGAAGGGCCTGGTGCGCAAGGAGGGCCCCCACAAGAGCGGCTACGGCGGCACCATCCACCTCACCGAGGCGGGCCGGCAGGCGGCGGAGCACGTGCGCCGGCGGGCGGGCCGGGCGGTGGAGGTGGCCGGCAAGGACCTGACCGACGCCCAGCGGGAAGCCTTTTACGGCGCGCTGGATTCCATCATCGGCAACCTCCGGGTGCTCACCAAAGAAGGCATCCCCGAATAAGCGGCAAGACTGAAAGGAGACAAAGGCATGAACGAACGCTACGAAGCCCTGTTCACCCCCTGGAAGATCGGCAATGTGGAGATAAAGAACCGCATCGTCCTGTGCCCCATGGGCGGCACCTCCCTCTTTGGCTGGATGGAGCCCAACCACTTTGACAAGGAGGCCGCCAACTTCTTTCTGGAGCGGGCGAAGAACAACGTGGGCCTTATCATCCCCGGCATCGCCCCCATCCGGGACACTCTGGGCGGGCGCTGGCTCTACCAGAACAAGAAGATGTTCCGGGAACTGAAAGACTTCATGGAAGAGATCCACGCCACCGGCGCGAAGCTGTTCGTGCAGCTCACCGCGGGCATGGGCCGGGCCTGGGGTATCTCCGACGAGGTGCTGCCCATCCACAAGAACCCGGTGCTGAAGGTGCTGGCAAAGCCCATCCTGGACACCGACTATCAGCTGGCCAGCCCCAGTCCGCTGCCCTCCCGCTGGGCGGAGGGGGTCACCTGCCCTGAGATGACCCTGGCCCAGATCGAGGAAATTATTGAGGCCTTTGCCAAAACGGCGGCCCTCTGCAAGGAGGCCGGGGTGGACGGCGTGGAGGTGCACGCGGTGCACGAGGGCTATCTGCTGGACCAGTTCGCCTTGAAGTACACCAACCACCGCACCGACAACTACGGCGGCAGCTTTGAGAACCGCTACCGCTTCGCCGTGGACATCGTCAAGGCCATCAAGGGCGTCTGCGGTCAGGAGTATCCCGTCTCCATCCGCTACAGCGCCGTCTCCAAGGTGAAGGACTTCTGCTACGGCGCGATGCCCGGCGAGGAGTACGAGGAGATCGGCCGCGACCTGGAGGAAGGCCGTCTGGCCGCAAAGTACCTGCAGGACGCGGGCTACGACATGCTGGACGCGGACAACGGCACCTACGATTCCTGGTACTGGTCCCATCCGCCCATGTACATGCCGCTGAACTGCAACCTGGAGGACGTGGCCGCCATCCGTGAGGCGGTGGACATCCCGGTGGTGTGCGCCGGCCGCATGGAGCCGGAGGACGCCGCCCGGGCCATCGAGGCGGGCCGCATCGACGCCATGGGCGTAGCCCGGCAGTTTCTGGCGGACGGCGAGTGGGTCACAAAGCTGCTGGAGGACCGGCTGGAAGAGGTGCGCCCCTGCATCTGCTGCCACAACGGCTGCTTCAACCTGTCCCACTTCAAGGGCCACGCCAACGCCCAGTCCCTGCCGGACACCCGGGGCATGTCCCGCTGCGCGCTGGACCCCCGCACCATGCAGTCCCGCAAATACCGCATCGAGCCCGCCGCCCGCCCCAAGAAAATCGCGGTCATCGGCGGCGGCATCGGCGGCATGGAGACCGCGCTGGTCTGCGCCAAGCGGGGCCACAGCGTCACCCTCTATGAAAAGAGCGGCCAGCTGGGCGGCGTGTTCAACGCCGCCGCCGCCCCCTCCTTCAAGGAGAAGGACCGCCAGCTGCTGGCCTGGTACGCCCGGGAGGTGGCAAACTGCCCCGGCCTGACCCTGCGCATGAACACCGAGGTGAAGGACATCGCCTCCCTGCACGCCGACGAGGTGGTGGTGGCCACCGGCTCGGTGCCGGTGCAGCTGCCGGTGCCCGGCGCGGACAAGGCCGTGGAGGCGGTGGACTACCTGCTGGGCCGCAAGAGCGTGGGCCAGAAGGTGGTCATCGTGGGCGGCGGTCTCACCGGCTGCGAAATCGCCTATGACCTCTACCTCCAGGGCAAGGAGCCGGTGGTCGTGGAGATGAAGAACGACCTCATCGCTGTGGCCGGTGTGTGCCTTGCCAACGCCAGCTACCTGCGGGACTTCTTCCGCACCAACAAGGTGCCGGTGCATCTGGAGAGCACCGTGGCCGAAATTCGGGAAAACGGCGTGACCGTCACCGGCAAAAACGGCGAAAAGCAGGACATCCCGGCGGACTCCGTCATCCTGTCGGCGGGTTACCGCCCCGCGCCGCTGGCGGCCAAAGGCCGGCACGTGCACATCGTGGGCGACGCCGCCAGGGTGGGCAACCTGCGCACCGTCATCTGGCGCGCCTGGGACGTGGCCATGAAGCTGTGAGGGAGGAACAAACATGAAACTGACACAGGAACAGCAGGCCCTTTTGAACGGCGAAAAGGGCCAGACCATGGCCAAGGTGATGAAGACCCTGGTCATGTACGGCGAAATTTTCGGGGCCGAGAAGATGGTGCCGGTCACCAGCCGCTACAACCATCTGGTCACCTCCTTCGGCCTCAAGGCCCTGGGCCCGGTCTACGACCTGATGGACCAGCTCATCGCCGCGGGGGCGGTGTCCGGCCAGAAGTTCTCGGCGGACCCCCGGCCCCTGGACCCCAAGGTGCCCGCCAACTTCTTGCAGAACCTGGTCTTCAAGAAGTTCATGTACAGCAAGCAGGGCTTCTACGAGGGCCAGCTGAAGGCCCTGGGCCTGAAGGACGAGGATGCCTTCAGCTGCGCCTGCTACCTGGACGAACAGGGCAACCGCCCCGCCCAGGGCGAGGTGCTCAGCTGGGCCGAATCTTCGGCGGTGGTCTACGCAAACTCGGTGCTGGGCGCGCGGTGCAACCGCAACTCCGGCATCATGGACCTGATGGGCTCCATCGCCGGCTTCGTGCCATCCTTCGGCCTGCTCACCGACGAGGGCCGTAAGGCCACCTGGGTGGTGAAGGTCCAGACCACCGAGAAGCCCGAGGCCCAGCTGCTGGGCTCCGCCATCGGCATGAAGGTGATGGAGGACGTGCCCTATGTGGTGGGTCTGGACCGCTGGCTGGGCAATGAGCTGGACGATTCCGCCTGCGCCTATCTGAAGGACTTCGGCGCGGCAACTGCCTCCAACGGCGCGGTGGGCCTCTACCACATCGACGGCCTCACCCCCGAGGCAAAGCAGCAGGGCAAAGACCTCATCCTCCCCGGCGCGAAGGAGTACGTCATCGACGACGCGGAGCTGCGCCGGGTGAAGGAGAACTACCCCCTGGTGTGGAAAAACCCCGACGCAAAGCCCAAGCTCTGCTTCGTGGGCTGCCCCCACCTGAGCCTGCAGCAGCTGAAGGACTGGACGGACGCGCTGGAAGAGGGCCTCAAGGCGGCGGGCCGCAAAAAGCTGGCGGTGCCCACCGTGTTCACCACCGCCCCCGGCGTGAAAAAGGCCTTTGAGGCCACCGGGTACGCCGCCCGCTTTGCGGCCACCGGGGCCATCCTCTCCTGCATCTGCCCGCTGATGTACATGAACAACCCCCTGTGCGGGCCCATGCCGGTCATCACCTGCTCCAACAAGCTGCGCACCTACACCACCGCCCGCTACTACACCGAGGCGGAAATCCTGGACATCATCACGAAAGGAGCGGCAGGCAAATGAAAGAATTCCACGGACGCGTGGTGGCTCCCGGCTGCGTGAGCGCACCCGCCCTCGTCTCCCACGGGGGGCTGAACACCCTGGCCTCCTTCCAGAAGGCCCTGCAGTTCGGCGACAAGACCGCCACCTGCGGCGACCAGAACAACCCCGACCTCTACGGCAAGCCCATGGCGGGCAAGGCCCTGTGCCTGCCCCAGACCATCGGCTCCACCACCGGCGGGCTGGTGCTCTACTGCGCTTGCTCCATGAACCGCCAGCCGGCCTGCCTGCTGTTCTCCAACCCCATCGACTCGCTGGCCGCCGCCGGCTCGGTGCTGGCCGCCGTCTGGCTGGAGAATGTGCAGATGCCGGTCATCGACTGCCTGGGCGAGGAGTTTCTGGACTTTGTGCAGGACGGAATGACCATCACCGTGAAGGAAGACGGCACGGTGCAGGTGGGCGGGCCCGCTTCCTGAGGGCGGCAAACCGTTATTTTGCCGGGAAGCGGCGCCCCAAATTCGGCGAACCGCCGAAAACCGCCGCCCCGGCCCGGGGACGCCCGGCGGCCCTCTTGACAACCCAAAACGGGCAGGGTATAGTGGACCTTGCAGCACAGCGCATACTCAGAAAGGAGGCGGGCAGAATGACCGAAAAGCGTTTCAGTGAACATGCGAGATCTCTGAAAAGCCGGAACGGACTGTCCGCGCCTTCGCCCTGCCCTGCGTGAGGGGCAGGCTTTTGCGGGATGAACGCAGCGCCTCCGGCCTTTGTGCCGGGGGCGTTTTTCTTTGGGAAAAGGGAGGGAACGGTTTGAAACGAACGAAACGGGCGCTCATCTGGCGCTTTTTGCGGCCGTATCTGTGGCTCTTCGCGCTAACGCTGGCGTTTTCCATGGGCAACACGGTGCTCTCTTCGCTCACGCCCCAGGTGGTGCGGGTGGCGGTGGACTCCATCCTGGGCGGAGAGCCGCTGCCCAAGGTGGTAACGGCCCTTGCGCCCCCGGCGCTGCTGGCCGCCGGGCCCATGACCCGGCTGCTGGCGGCGGCGGGCTTTCTGCTGGCGGTGGCGGTGCTGGCCGGCCTTTGCACCTACGGCAGCCGCATGGGCACGGCAAACGCCTCCGAGAACTTTGTCAAGTCCCTGCGGGACGAACTCTACCGCCACATCCAGCGCCTGCCCTACGCCTGGCATGTGCGCCACAGCACCGGCGAGATCATCCAGCGCTGCACCTCCGACGTGGAGGTGGTGCGCAACTTCGTCACCAACCAGCTGCTGGAGGTGTTCCGGGTCGTCTTTCTGGTGGGCTTCTCGCTGGCGGTGATGCTGTCGATGAACGGCAGGATGACCCTCATCGCCGCGGGCTTTCTGCCGGTCATCCTGCTCTACTCGGTGCTTTTCTATTCGAAAATCGCGCGGCGCTTTCTGACGGCGGACGAGGCCGAGGGTGAACTGTCCGCCACGGTGCAGGAGAATCTGGCGGGCGTGCGGGTGGTGCGCGCCTTCGGCCGGGAGGCCTTTGAGGTGGAGCGCTTTGACAAAAAGAACGAGCGGTTCGCCTCGCTGTGGATCCGCCTGGGACGGCTGCTCAGCGCCTACTGGGGCGTGGGCGACTTCATCACCGGCCTTCAGATCCTCACCGTCATCTCGGTGGGCGTGGTGCAGACGGTGAACGGGGCCATCACCCTGGGCGAGTTTCTGGCCTTTGTGTCCTATAATCAGTCGCTGGTCTGGCCGGTGCGCGGCCTCGGGCGCATCCTCTCGGAGATGAGCAAGGCGGGCGTGTCCATCGAGCGGCTGGCCTACATCCTGGACTCCCGGCCGGAGCAGGAGCCGGCGAGCGCCCAGACCCCGCCCATGGACAGAGACATCGTGTTCGAGCACGTCTCCTTCGCCTACGGCGGGCAGCCGGTGCTGCGGGACGTGAGCTTCACCATCCCCGCCGGCAGGACCTTTGCGGTGCTGGGGGCCACGGGCAGCGGCAAATCCACCATGATGCACCTGCTGGACCGGCTTTATGACCTGCCGCCGGGGTGCGGGCGAATCACCGTGGGCGGCGTGGACATTCAGAACATCAGCCGCCCCTGGCTGCGGCGGAACATCGGCATCGTGCTGCAGGAGCCCTTCCTCTTCTCCCGCACCATCCGGGAGAACATCGCCGCCGTGCGCCCCGGCGCGCCGCTGGAGGAGGTGCGCCGCCACGCCGGCACGGCCCACGTGGACGAGGCCATCCTGGAATTTGCCGACGGCTACGACACCATTGTGGGCGAGCGGGGCGTGACCCTTTCGGGCGGGCAGAAGCAGCGGGTGGCCATCGCGCGCACCCTGATGCAGGACGCGCCCATCCTCATTTTTGACGACTCCCTCTCCGCCGTGGACGCGGAGACCGACGCGCAGATTCGCGCCTCGCTCCATCAGGCCAAGGGCGCGGCCACGGTCATCCTCATCTCCCACCGCATCACCACCCTCATGCAGGCGGACCTCATCCTGGTGCTGCAGGAGGGAAGGGTGGCGGAGCTGGGCAGCCACGAGGAGCTGATGGCGAAAAACGGCCTTTACCGCGAAATTTACGACCTGCAGATGACCGGGGAGGACCGGGACCTTCTGCTTTCGGAGGAAGGAGGGGAGAGCCATGGGGTTTGACGAACAGGAATACACAAGATCCTTCGACATCCGCTCCTGGAAAAAGCTGCTGCCCTTCCTGCGGCCCTACCGGGGCCTGGTGGCCGTGGTGCTGGTGCTGAACGTTTTCTGCGCCGTCATCGACATCGCCCTGCCGCTGTTCCAGCGGTACGCCATCGACGAATTCATCGAGACGGGGGATGTGGACGGCCTGCCGGGCTTCGCCCTCTTCTACGGCTGCGTCATCGGCCTGCAGGCGCTGGCGGTCATCCTGTTCACCCGGCGGTCCATGCGCATCGAGATGCAGCTGGGCCGCGACATGAAGCGCGCCTGCTTCGTGCACCTGCAGACCCTCTCCCTCTCTTATTATAATGTCACCCCCGTGGGCTATCTGCTCTCCCGCATCATGAGCGACACCAACCGCATCGCCGCCATCATCGCCTGGAACATGGTGGACGTTCTGTGGGCCGTGTTCTACGTGCTGGGCGTGTTCGCCATCATGTTCGCGCTGGACCCCGGCCTTGCGGCGGCGGTCATCCTCATCGTGCCGGTGATGGCGCTGCTCACCGCCTGGTTCCAGGACCGCATCCTGCGCTGGAACCGCCGGGTGCGCAAGATGAACTCCCGCATCACCAGCGCCTACAACGAGGGCATCATGGGCGCGCGCACCTCCAAGACCCTGGTCATCGAGGAGCAGAACAGCCGCGAGTTCGAGGCGGTCACCCAGGACATGCGCCTGTCGTCGGTGCGGGCGGCGCGGCTCTCGGCGGTCTACATCCCGCTGGTGATGTTCTTCAGCTCGCTGACCACGGCCATCGTGCTGGCCCGGGGCGGCGCGCTGGCGCTGGAGCACCTGATGCTCATCGGAACGCTGTCGGCCTTCACCTCCTACGCGGTGGGCATCTTCGAGCCCATCCAGCAGATCGCCCGCAACATCGCGGACATCCTGGCCCTGCAGGCGAACATCGAGCGGGTGATGGGCCTGCTGGAACAGCAGCCCCTCATCACCGACACGCCCGAAGTCATCGAAAAATACGGCACCGTCTTTGAGCCGAAGCGGGAGAACTGGGAGCCCATCCGGGGCGACATCGAGTTCCGGGACGTCTCCTTCCGCTACCCGGACGGCAGCGAGGACGTGCTCTCCCACTTCAATCTGAAGATACCCGCCGGCTCCACCATCGCCATCGTGGGCGAGACGGGCGCGGGCAAAAGCACCCTGGTCAACCTGGCCTGCCGCTTCTTCGAACCCACCTCCGGCCAAGTGCTCATCGACGGAAAGGACTACCGCGAGCGCAGCCAGCTCTGGCTGCACAGCAGCATCGGCTATGTGCTGCAAAGCCCGCACCTTTTTTCCGGCACGGTGATGGAGAACATCCGCTACGGCCGCCTGGACGCCAGCGACGAGGAGGTCATCGCGGCGGCAAAGGCCGTCTCGGCGGACCAGGTGGCCATGAAGCTGGAAAAGGGCTACGCCAGCGACGTGGGCGAGGGCGGCGACCGCCTTTCCACCGGAGAAAAGCAGCTCATCTCCTTCGCCCGGGCGGTTCTGGCGGACCCGCGCATCTTCGTGCTGGACGAGGCCACCAGCTCCATCGACACCAAGACCGAGCGCCTCATCCAGGAAGCGACGGAGCTTCTGCTCAAGGGCCGCACCTCCTTCCTCATCGCCCACCGCCTGTCCACCATCCGCCGCGCCGACCTCATCCTGGTGGTGCGGGACGGCGCCATTGTGGAACAGGGCACCCACGACGAGCTCATCCGCAAAAAAGGCTATTACCGCGACCTCTACCGCCGGCAGTTCGAGCAGGAGCAGATGCAGAGGATGTGAGGCGCACCCGGGCTTGCAAAACACCGAAAGGCCGCAGGTCATCCTGCGGCCTTTTTTTGCGCTCCCGGCGCAGAAATTTTTTCAACCGCTTGCAAACAGGCGGGAAACAGTGTATCATGATAAATAAATAACAGGTGTTATTTATAACCGGGGAAAGGGGAGGGACCCATGCCGCGAAAACGCATTTTTCGGGAGGACATTCTGAACGCCGCGGTCGGGCTTGTGCGGGAAGAAGGGCCGGCGGCGCTTTCGGTGCGCAACATCGCAAAAAAACTGGGCTGCTCCACCCAGCCGGTCTATTCCGAGTTTGAAAGCATGGAGACCCTGCGGGAAGAGCTGACGGCCAGCGTCCGGGAGCGCTGCCTCCGGGAGGACGCCGGCAGCTACAAGCAGGTGGCCCTTTCCTTCCTGCAGTTTGCCCGGCGGGAAAAGAACCTGTTCCAGCTGGTCTATCTGCGCCGTCGGGTGGAGGGGGAAAAACTCTTTGAGGATCCCAACGAAGCGCAGACCATCCGCAAGCTGGAGCTGAACCTGGAACTTCCCGAAGGGCAGGCGGCGGAAATGCACCGCAGGATGCAGTATTACTGCTACTCCATGGCGGTGATGATGGCCACAGGATATCTGGATTTCAGCGAAGAAGAGATAAGCCGGGAACTCACCGAGTATTACCGCATCATTTTGAGCTATTATAAGCAGACGAAAAGTGAAGAGGAACTTCAGCACTGGCTGGACCGCTCACGGAATCTGCTGGTATAAAGGAGGCACACTATGGCAGCAAACGGCAAACATGCCTATGACGTGGTGGTCATAGGCGCAGGCAACGGCGGATTGGTGGCCGCCATCCGCGTTTTGCAGGCGGGATATTCCTGCCTGCTGGTGGAAAAGCACAACCTGCCCGGCGGCTTTGCCACCAGCTTCAAGCGGGGGCGCTTTGAATTTGAGGCCAGCCTGCACGAACTGAACGACTTCGGCTCGCCGGAAGAGCCCGGCGATGTGCGCAAGCTGTTCCGCGACCTGGGCGTGGAGGACAAGATCGACTGGGTGCGCATCCCCGAGGCCTATCACCTCATCACCACCGACAAAAAATACGACTGCGTGATGCCCTTCGGCCAGCAGGCCTTCATCGACAAGATGGAGCAGTATGTGCCCGGGTCCCGCCGGTCCATGACGGATTTCTTTGCCCTGTGCAACGAGGTGCGGGATGCCCAGACCTACTCCAACTCGGTGAACGGCAACACCGACTCCGCCTACATGAAGAAGACCTTCCCCAACTTCGTCAAGGCCGGCAGCTACTCGGTGAACGAAGTGCTGGACGCCCTGAAGATGCCCCCCAAAGCCAAGGACATCCTCAACGCCTACTGGTGCTATCTGGGCGTGGACTGCGACCGCATGAGCTTTTTGCACTACGGCTCCATGGTCATCCGCTACATCACCCGGGACGCCTGGATGCCCAAGATGCGCTCCCACGAGATCAGCCTGGCGCTGGACGCCCGCATCCGGGAACTGGGGGGCGGCATCTGGTACCAGACCGAGGCCGAGACCATCCTGGCAAACGACGACGGCAGCATCCGCGGCGTGCAGCTTTCCGGCGGCAAGGTGGTGGAGACCCGCCACGTCATCGCCAACTGCTCGCCCCATCTGGTGTATGGCAAAATGCTGGAAAAGAAGGCCGTCACCGAGCAGATGGTGCGTGCCGCCAACAGCCGCACCTTCGCCGGCCGCGGCTTCACGCTGTTCCTGGGGCTGAACAAGTCCGCCCAGGAGCTGGGCATCACCAGCCACAACTACTTCATCTACGACACCGCCGACACCGTCAAGCAGTATGACCTGATGAAAAAGGTGAGCACCAACCATGTGCAGGCCACGGTCTGCCTGAACAACGCCTGGCCCGAGTGCTCGCCCGAGGGCACCTGCATGATGTACTTCACCACCATGTTCATGTCCGACGACTGGGGCAACGTGTCCGAGACGGAGTACTTCAAGAAAAAGGACGAGGTCGCGGAAGATATGATCCGCGTTTTCGAGCGGGAGACCGGCTGCCGCATCCGCGACGCCATCGAGGAGATCTCGGTGGCCTCTCCCACCACCTATGCCCGCTACTGCGGCCACCCCGAAGGCGTGATCTACGGCTATGAGACCGCCGGGTGGGACAGCCTGATGCCCCGCATGATGATGATGAAAGAGGACGCCCTGCTCAACCCCGGCATCCGCTTCGCGGGCGGCTACGCCATGCGCTCCAGCGGGTATTCCAGCGCCTACATTTCCGGCGACCTTTCCGGCCGGCAGACCGTGGGCGACTTGAAAAAGGAGGCACAGGGAGAATGAATTTCAAAAAACAGCCCTTTGGCTTTATGGACATGCTGCGGTTCAAAAAGATGGTCCCCACCCGCCGCAGGATGCTGGCGGAAGGGGAGAACAAACCCCTGCCCCAGGAGTACCGCACCAACACCCTGGCGAAAAAGCTCCATCCCGGCTATATGCAGGTGGAACTGACCGCCGCGCGCCCCCTCACCGATACCATCCGGGAGCTGACCTTCAAACGGGTGGACGCCCAGGAATTCCCCTTCTTCCGCGCGGGGCAGTATGTCTCCCTGCAGGTGAAGATCGGCGGCAGCCTGGTCAGCCGTCCCTATTCCATCGTTTCCACGCCCCGTCAGGCGCTGGAGAACAAGCTGGTGCTGGCGGTGGAAGACGCGGGCTTTGTGTCCGGCTATCTGTGCAAAACGGCGGCCGTGGGCGACCGGTTCGTCATGACCGAACCCTCCGGCGAATTCCACTATGAGACCCTGCGGGACAGCCGGAACATCGTCTGCGTTGCCGGCGGCAGCGGCATCACCCCCTTTGTGTCCATGGCGGGCAGCCTTGCGGACGGGGATGAGGATTACTCCATGACCCTGTTCTACGGCGCGCGCACGGCGGCCCGGCTGGCCTACAAAGCCGAACTGGAGGAGCTGGCCGCCCGCTGCGACAGGCTGAAGGTGGTGTACGTCCTCAGCGAAGAGGAGCAGCCCGGCTGCGAGAAAGGCTTTGTGTCGGCGGAACTGATGAAGAAATATGCCGATCTGACCGCCAGCACCTTCTTCTTGTGCGGACCCAAGGCCATGTACGATTTCATCGGCAGGGAGCTTGCGCCCCTGCAGCTGCCGCTGAAGGCTCTGCACCGGGACGCCACCTGCTGCGGCGACCTGCCCCTGGAGCAGCCCGCCGAGTTCCGCCTCACCGTCCACATGCGGGACGAGGTGTTCGTGATCCCCGCGAAGGAGAACGAGACCCTGCTCACCGCCATGGAGCGGGCCGGCCTCAACGCGCCCAACAAGTGCCGCGCCGGCGGCTGCGGCTTCTGCCACAGCAAGTGGATCGCCGGCGGTTACCGGGTGGCGGAGGGCCGCGACGGCCGCCGGGAAGCGGACCGCAAGTTCGGCTTCATCCACCCCTGCGTCACCTATCCCACGGGGGATATGGAGATCGACGTTCCCGTGGCCTATTGAGCCCGGCGCGAAACGGCATCGGAAAAAAGCCGCAGGTCTTCCTGCGGCTTTTTTGGTATAATGAAAGAAGCACGGAGGGCGGCAGCGCCCCCGGAATGGGGAGAGACGCATGGAGCACATCACACTGAACAACGGCGCGCCCATGCCCATGGTGGGCCTGGGCACCTGGCAGCTGCGGGGCCAGGCGGGGGAGCGGGCCATTCTGGACGCGCTGGAACTGGGCTACCGCCTGCTGGACACCGCCCGCATGTACGAGAACGAGGACATCGTGGGCAGCGCCGCGAAAAAGAGCGGCCTGCCCCGGCGGGAGGTCTTCATCACCACCAAGCTGTTCACCCCCAGCGCCGGCTACCGGAAGGCGAAGGAGGACATCGCCCGCTCGCTGGAGGCGCTGCAGACCGACTACATCGACCTTTTGCTCATCCACGAGCCCTACGAGGCCGCGCCGGAGATGTACCTGGCGATGGAGGAGGCCTGCGCGGCGGGGCTGGTGCGGGCGGTGGGCCTTTCCAACTTCAGCGGGGAGGAGTATCTGCGCTTTCTCAAACACTGCCGGGTCACGCCGGCGGTGGACCAGGTGGAATCCCATGTGTATCACCCGCAGCTGGCGCTGAAAAAGCTGCTGGAGGAAAAGGGCACGCGGATGCAGGCCTGGGCCTCCTTCACCGAGGGGCGGCGGAACATCTTCGCCGAGCCAGCGCTGGCCGAGGCGGGCCGCCGCCACGGCAAGACCGCCGCCCAGACGGCCCTGCGCTATCTGGTGGAAAAGGGCATCCCGGTGCTGCCCAAGTCCGCCCATCGGGAGCGGCTGCGGGAGAACCTGGACATCTTTGATTTTTCCCTCACCGACGAAGAGCGCCGTGCCATCGCCGCCCTGGACGAGGGGCGCTCCCTGTTCGGCTGGTTCTGACTCGCGAATCAAAAAAGCAGGCCCCGGAGCCATCGGCTCCGGGGCCTGCGCGTTTTTCAGCTTTCCGCCAGGGTGGTGAGGGTGTCGCCAGCGATGCGGTACACCGTCCAGTCGGACATGGGCTCCGCGCCCAGTGAGAGATAGAAGTCGATGCTGGGCCGGTTCCAGTCCAGGCACCACCATTCCAGCCGCCCGCAGCCCCGCTCCACGGCGATCTGCGCCAGCTTTTTCAGGATGGCTTTGCCGTAGCCCTGGCCCCGGTATTCCGGCTTCACATACAGGTCCTCGAGATAAAGCCCCGCCCGGCCCAGGAAGGTGGAGAAGTTGTGGAAGAAGAGGGCAAAGCCCGCCTCTGTGCCATCGGCCATCACAAAGATGACCTCCGCCTTCTGCTTGTCGAAAAGCCATTCCTCCAGCGTGGCCTCGTCGGCCACCACCTCGTCCAGCATCTTTTCGTAGTCGGCAAGCTCCTTGATGAATTGCAGGATGAGGGGCGTGTCCTCCCGCCGTGCATACCGAAAATCAGGCGCGCTGTTCATGTTCACTGTCCTCCCTTGTTTTGCTCAATGCCCGAACACCGCCGCGTACAGCGCGTCCTGCTGGGGCAGATGGGTCACATAGCCCACCGGCACTTTGCCGCCGGTGGCCTCGATGACGCGGCGGGCGCCCTCTTCGCCAAAGGCGCCGCACAGTTCGACGCACTCCATCCCCGCCGCGCAGAGCTCCCGCGCGGCCTCGCAGGCCTGTTCCAGGTCCGCAACGCCCACCATGCGGGCGCTGCCGCCGTGGATGGCCGCCCGGTCCTGCCGGGGGTCGAAGTCTCCCATGATGATGAATGCAAAGGTCATCCCGTTACCTCCCGCGGCTCAATCGCCGCTCACCACCGGGCGCTCCGGCTGTGCCAGCGCCCGGTTTTTGTTTTCCCAATAGCGCAAAAAGCGCCCCGCGCCCCGGCGGGGGCCCGCCTGCTCTGCCGCGGGGGCCCACTTTGCAAAGAAGGCCGCGGCCTCCTCCCCGGCGCGGCGGGTCCGCTCCTCCCCGGCGGGCAGGGCCAGGCAGCTCGCTTCCAGAGCGTTCCGCTCGGCGTAAAACTCCGGCGGCGGGGTGCGGCCCACCCAGGCACGGGCGAAGGCTTCCCGCTGCCGCCACCAGCGGGCGGCCTCTTCCGCCCGGCCCGCGGCGAACACCGGGGCCTGAAGCTCGGCCCCGAACTCCCAGGGCACAAAGAGGGAGAGGCAGGGGGTGGAGCTGCCGGTGAGCCAGACGGTGACGCGCTCGCCCAGTTCCACCACCATGGACGAGGTGGTGTGGTCGCCCACAAGGCCGCCGGCGTGCATGCAGACGCCGGCCACGTCGCCCTTGGTCAGCGGGGAAGAACCCGCCCGGTGGGTGCGCAGGGCGGCCATCATGTCCGCCGCGCTTTCGGCCTTCGCGGCCAGGGGCGCGGTCTGGGCAAGGCGCTGCTTCGAGCCGGAAAAATGGGAGTAAACCGGCTCGCGGAAGCGCCCGGCAAAATCGAAGGGCGCGCCGGTGCTGTATTCATCGCCCTCCGCGCCGATGGAAAGACGGTTGGAGATGCTGCCGGCGCTCACCTTGCGGCGGACCCATTTTTTGCCCGCCGTCTCCACCAGCCAGACCTCCCGGCGGTCCAGGATGAGGAAGGCGTTGTCGTAGAAAAAGCTGTGGTCATAGCCGCAGTCGCCTCCCTGGCCGTACTGCTCCAGCAGCCGGGGGATGAGCCCGGCCGCCTGCCCGGCGCTGGCCGAGCGCTCCAGCGCGAGGCGCACCAGGTCCATGCCGGTGAGGCCGGCGGAGGCGTAGCGGCCCTTGGTGAACACCGCCTCGTTGCCGATGCACACCCCGTGCTCGTTCACGCCCATCTCCGCGCCCCACATCCAGGCGGGGCGGCTGAGCAGGGTGGCGTAGGTGTGGGGCGCCTGCTCAATGGTCAGGTAAGTGGCCCGCAGCTCCTTTTCCCGGTGGTCCCGGGCAGGCCGGTATTCGATGACCTGGGGTTCGTTGGGGCTGCGGTCGCTGTTTTTTGCAAACAGAGCCAGCCCCTCGTTCACCACCCGGCCCAGGGTATCGCACATGAACGGTCCCTCCCTTGCGCCGCGCGGTCGGCGGCGCATATTTTTTCTTCATTATACGCTTTGCGGCGCAAGGGGGCAAGGCTCTGCCGCCCGCGCAAAAAAGACTGCAAACCCGCTCCGGAAGATGGTTTGCGGCCTGTTTGGCCAGCGCTTTCAAAACGGACGAAATGACCTTTTTTGAGTTTTTTTGTAAAAACCTGCGATTTCCTGTTGACTTTACCGAGTTAAATTGATAAAATGCAAACATGATTGCACGATGTTGTGTAATTGATTGCTTTCTTGCGAGGCAAAAATTCAATAGAGAGGGGAATCATCATGAAAAAGAAAGTGTTATCAATGCTGATGGCCGCGGTCATGGCGCTGAGCCTGGCGGCCTGCGGCGGCGGCACGACCGGCTCCGGCACGGCCAGCACCGGCGCGTCCGAAGCGGGCGGGGAGAAGGTGCTGCTGGTCGGCCTGGGCGGCGACCCCACCAGCTTCAACCCGGACGCCAACACCGACGACAATGCCTATCACGTGGCCTGCAACCTCTACAGTGGCCTGCTGACGCTGAACAACAACGAAGAGATCATCCCCGATCTGGCCGAGAGCTGGGAGATCTCGGAGGACAACCTCACCTACACCTTCCACCTGCGCCAGGGCGTGAAGTGGCACGACGGCGAGCCCTTCACCTCCGCGGACGTGAAGTTCACCTACGAAAAGATCATTGAGGAGAACGGCTATCTGGCCGGCGATCTGGCCGTGGTGGACACCATGGAGTGCCCCGATGACAACACCTTCGTCATCACCCTGAAAGAGCCCAGCGCGCCCTTCCTGTCCAGCCTTGCGTGGTACAACAACAGCATCCTGCCCCAGCACCTGTTCGACACCGACGAGGATTGGACCACCTGCGCCGCCGCCACCACCGCGCCCGTGGGCACCGGCCCCTTCAAGTTCGTCAGCGAGCAGAGCGGCGTGAGCATCACCCTGGAGAAGAACCCCGACTACTTCGGCGGCGAGCCCTCCATCGACAAGGTCATCTACGTCATCAGCACCGACACCGACACCGCCTATCAGGCATTCATGAACGGCGAGCTGGACTATCTGACCGACGTGCCCGCCTCCAGCGTGGCCGCTCTGGAAGCCGACTCCAACTACAAGGTGGGCTGCCTGTCCGCCGGCCGCCGCTTCCAGCTGTGCTTCAACATGAACGGCGAGTACACCTCTGACCTGGCGGTGCGTCAGGCCGTGGCCAAGGCTCTGGACCGGGAGGAGATCTCCACCAAGGGCACCAACGGCCTGCAGGCTCCCGCCTACGGCTTCTATCCGCCCTTCCTTGACTGGGCCTACAACGCCGACGCCGACATCGGCGAGCAGGATGTGGAGGGCGCCATCCAGCTGCTGGAGGACGCCGGCTACACCAAGGACGCCGACGGCTACTACCTGCACCTGTCCTTCCTGGTGTTCACCGGCGGCACCTACGCCGACTGCGCCAAGGTCATCAAGAGCCAGCTGGCTGCCATCGGCATCGACGCCACCATCGAGGAGCTGGAAGAAGGCGCCTGGGTGGAGAAGGTCTTTGCCGGCAACTATGACATGTGCATGATGGCCGGCTTCCAGGGCCCCGACCCCGACAACATGACCAACCGCGTGGGCACCGGCGGCGGCCTGAATGTCTCCTTCTACTCCAACACCGAAGTGGACGACCTGCTGGCCAAGGCCCGCGTCATCACCGACGAGACCCAGCGCGGCGAGTACTACAAGGAAGTGCAGACCATCCTCAGCCAGGATCTGCCCATCCTGCCCCTGGTGGAGTACGCCGGCTACTATGCCTGCCCCTCCTACATCTCGGGCCTGCCCTACATCGACACCGATGTGGATGACATCAACGCCTACAACTTCAGCAAGGTGACCATCAACAAGTAAGTGTAAACCGAAAGGGAGCACAAAGGCCGGAGCGCCGTTTCACACGGCGCTCCGGCTCATATGCTCCCTTTTTCACAAGGGGAAAAGCCATGGGAAAATATTTCATCAAGCGCATCTTCACCGCGCTCATCGTGGTGCTGGTGGTGGTGGGCCTGAACTTCGTCATCATCCGGCTGGCGCCGGGCGACCCCGCCACCATCATGGCGGGCTTCGATAACCCCAGTGAGGAGTTCAAGGCGGCCATCACCGCCAAATACAACCTGGACAAGCCCATCCCGGTGCAGTTCATCACCTACCTGAGCCGCCTGGTGCGGGGCGACTTGGGCGAGTCTTACTACAACAACGCCTCGGTGGTGTCCCTCATCGGCGAGCGCTTCGGCGCGTCGCTGCTGCTGTCGGGCACCAGCGCGGTGCTGGCCTTTGTGCTGGGCACCTCCCTGGGCCTTGTGGCCGGCCAGCGCACCGGCGGCATCGCCGACCGCACCTTCTCCACCGGGGCCTATATCTGCAACTCCATGCCCTCCTTCTGGCTGGGCATGATGCTCATTCTGGTGTTCGCCTCCAAGCTGGGCTGGCTGCCCACCCAGGGCATGTATGACATGCGCCTTGGCGCCACCGGCTTCGCCCGGGTGGTGGACGTGGCCCGGCACATGGTGCTGCCGGTGGCCACCCTCACCCTCATCCAGATCCCGGCCTACTTCCGCATCACCAAGTCCTCGGTGTGCCAGGTGCTCACCGACGACTACATCACCACCTTCCGCATCACCGGCATGAGCGAGGGAAAGATCTTCCGCAAATATGTGCTCAAGAACGCCATCCTGCCGGTGGTCACCGTGTTCGGCATCAACCTGGCCTATGTGGTGTCCGGCTCCACCCTGGTGGAGACGGTGTTCTCCTGGCCGGGCATCGGCATCATGATGTTCAACGCCATCAGCAACCGCGACTACAACGTGCTCATGGGCGTTTACATCATCCTGGCGGTGTCGGTGGCGGCGGTGATGATCCTGGTGGATCTGGTCTACGCCAAGCTGGACCCCCGGATCCACTACGAATGAGGTGCGCGCCATGAAAAAGAAAAACTTTCTCACCATTTTTGCCGGCTATGTGCGCATCAGCCCCAAGCTTTTGTGGGGCCTGGTGTTCTTCGCGGTCATCCTGCTGCTGGCGGTGCTGGCCCCGGTGCTTTCGCCCTACGACCCCTATTACCTCAGCGACGACCTTCTGGTGGCCCCCTCACCGGCGGCCACCTGCTGGGCACCACCTACATGGGCGAGGACGTGCTGAGCATGATCCTCTACGGCGGGCGCACCTCGCTGAAGATCGGCATCATCGCGGCGGCCCTGTCCGGTGCCATCGGCGTGGTGCTGGGTGCGCTGGCGGGCTTCTTCGGCGGCATTGCCGACAAGCTGCTCACCGAGGTCACCAACATCTTTCTGATGATCCCGTCCTTCTTCCTCATCCTCATCGTGGTGGCCATGTTCGGCAGCAGCATGTTCAACGTCATGGTCATCATCGCCCTCACCAGCTGGCCCAGCAACGCCCGCATGATGCGCGCCCAGGTCATGTCGCTGAAAGAGCGCACCTACGTCAAGAGCGCCCAGACCATCGGCGAATCCAAAGGGCGCATCCTCTTCCACTACATCGTGCCCAACGGCATCTATCCCATCATCGCCAACACCACCATGAACGTGGCCCAGGCCATCCTCACCGAGGCCAGCCTGAGCTTTCTGGGCCTGGGCGACCCCAACGTGGTCAGCTGGGGCCAGATGATCATGTCCGGCAAGTCCTATCTGGTGAACGGGTGGTGGATCTCGCTGTTCGCCGGCCTTGCCATCATGCTGGTGGTCATCGTGTTCTACATGATCGGCGACGGGCTGAACTACGCCATGAATCCCAAGCTCCAGAGCAGAAAGTAGGAAAAGGCATGAACAAACTGAACATAGAAGACCTGAGCGTGGTCTACCACGGCAAGGAAAAACAGGTCCGGGCGGTGGATCACGTCTCCTTCTCGGTGGACGCGGGCGACAGCCTGGGCATCATCGGCGAGTCCGGCTCGGGCAAATCCACCATGATCCACGCCCTTCTGCGCCTTCTGCCGGAAAAGACCGGCGAGACCCAGGGGCACATCTGGTTCGACGACACCGACCTGCTCACCTGCGACGAAAAGACCCTGCGCAAGCTGCGCTGGAAGGAGATCGCGGTGGTGTTCCAGCGCTCGATGAACAGCCTCAGCCAGATCCACACCATCGGCGAGCAGTTCGAGGACGTCTACCGGGTGCACGAGCCCCGGGCCGCCAAGGCGCAGATGAAAGAGATCATCTGCGGGCTGTTCGAAAAGGTGAACCTGAACCCCCGCATCTACAACATGTATCCCTTCGAGCTGTCCGGCGGCATGCAGCAGCGGCTGAACATCGCGCTGAGCATCATGTTCAGCCCGGCGCTGCTCATCATGGACGAGGCCACCACCGCCCTGGACGTGGTGACCCAGGGGCAGATTTTGGACGAGCTGATGGAGATGGAAAAGACCATGTCCATCACCCGGCTGATGATCACCCACGACCTCTCGGTGGTGGCCACCAGCTGCAAAAAGATTCTGGTGCTCTACGCCGGGCGGCTGATGGAGTTCGGCACGGTGGAGGACATCCTCAAGAACCCCCAGCACCCCTACACCCAGGGCCTCATCGCCTCCTTCCCGTCGCTCTACGGCGAAAAGACGGCCCTCAAGTCCATCCCCGGCATCCTGCCGGACATGTCCAAGGAGTGCCCCGGGTGCATCTTCGCGCTCCGCTGCCCCTACGCCGACGAGCGCTGCTATGCCCAGCGCCCGGCGGACGTGGAGCTGGGAGGCATCCACCGGGCAGCCTGCCACCGCTGCAAAGGAGGAGCAAATGGATAACCGGCAAAACGCCCTGATCGAAGTGGAAGGGCTGAAAAAATTCTACAAAAACCGCGGCACCGGCGGCCTGTTCAAAAAGAAGAAGATGGTGCAGGCGGTGGGCGGCGTCAGCTTTGAGATACGCAAGGGCGAGATCTTCGGCGTCATCGGCGAGTCCGGCTGCGGCAAGTCCACCATGGGCCGCACCCTGGTGAATCTGGAAGCGCCCACCGCGGGCGACGTGCGCATCAACGGCGAGAGCGCCCGGGCCATCCTGCAAAAGGACCCCAAGGCCTTTCACCAGATGGTGCAGATGGTGTTCCAGAACCCCTTCGACACCTTTCTGCCCACCGAGACCATCGAGCAGATCATGCTGCGCCCGCTGGAGATAAACGGCCTGGGCGGCAGCGAAGAGGAACGCCGCCGGCGCATCGTGCAGCTGCTGGAGGACGGCGGCCTGTCTCCGGCGGAGGATTTTCTGGGGCGCTATCCCCATGAGCTCTCCGGCGGCCAGCTGCAGCGCATCTCCATTCTGCGGGCCATGAGCGTCAACCCCCTGTTCCTGGTGGTGGACGAGCCGGTCTCCATGCTGGACGTGTCGGTCCGGGCGGACATCATCAACATGCTGCTGGATCTGACCAAAAAGTACCAGACCTCCATCCTGTTCATCAGCCACGACATCGCGGTCATCCGCTATGTGGCCAGCCGCACCGCGGTGATGTATCTGGGGCGCATCGTGGAGATGGGCGACACCGACGCCCTCATCCAGCATCCCATGCACCCCTACACCCAGGCGCTGGTGTCCAACTGCGCCTCCATCGACATCGACAGCCACGTGGAGAAGATCCATGTGGAGGGCGAGCCGCCCTCCCCGGTGGACCCGGGCCCCGGCTGCTACTTTGCCGACCGCTGCCCCCGCGCCTGCGAAAAGTGCAGGCAGGAATACCCGCAGGAGACCCGCCTGCCCGACGGGCGTGTGGTCGCCTGCCATCTTGTGAATGAGGGAGTGATCCAATGAACTTTGACATGGAATCCATCCTGGCCCGCGTGCCGGATTATCAGGAGTTCTACACCGTGGACGAGCTGAACCAGCATTCCTTCCAGCTGGCGAAGGAGTACCCCGATGTGGTGGAGCTGTTCGAGGCGGGCCGCTCCAAGGAGGGCCGGCCCATCTACTGCCTGAAGATCGGCCAGGGCAGCAAAAACGCCCTGCTCTACGGCACGCCCCACCCCAACGAGCCCATCGGCAGCATGATGCTGGACGCCCTCAGCCGCATTCTGGCCGAGGACGAGCAGCTGCGCAAGGAGCTGGACTACACCTTCTACATCGTCAAGTCCAGCGACGTGGACGGCCTGGCCAAAAACGAGGGCTGGCTGAAAGGCCCCTTCACCATCACCCAGTACCAGCACAACTTCTTCCGCCCCGCCTTTGACCAGCAGGTGGAATGGTCCTTCCCCTTCGACTACAAGACCTACCACTTCGACGCCCCCACCCCCGAGACCCGGTGCATCATGGGCCTCATCGACAAGACCCAGCCCGCCTTCATCTACTCGCTGCACAACTGCGGCTTCGGCGGCTGCTACTGGTATCTCTCCAGCGGCGACGAGGAACTGTATAAGAGATTCCTCACCGTGCCCGCCAAATACGGCGTGGACCTGAATCTGGGCGAGCCGGAAATGCCCTACTGCAAGGGCCTGTACGACGCGGTGTACGAGATGACCGGCGCCAAGGACAACTACGACTATCTGGAAAAGTTCATGCCGGACACCCCCACCGCCTCC
This sequence comes from Candidatus Allofournierella excrementavium, assembly GCF_048526665.1. Classification (NCBI taxonomy): domain Bacteria; kingdom Bacillati; phylum Bacillota; class Clostridia; order Eubacteriales; family Oscillospiraceae; genus Allofournierella; species Candidatus Allofournierella excrementavium. Next base: position 15,085 of record NZ_DBGFPE010000028.1, on the reverse strand, counting down.
CTGATGAGCGGCGGCGGATGCAGCTATGAGTACGCCAACCGGGATGGCGGCAGCACCCAGATTTTGGTCACCGAGATGCCCTACTACGTGGACGAGCGGGTCTCCGACACCAGCCTCACCAGCCGCAGCCGCCGCCAGGTCATTCTGGAGAGCTGCGCCGTGGCCCAGGAGTACTTCAGCGCCTGGAAGCCGGTGTTCGACCGGCTGGAAAAATTCTTCTCCGCCGACAACCAGTTCTATCTGGCCGTGCGGGAGCGGGTGGGCATGGAGAGCCACTCCGCCGCCAAGATGGAGTGGGCCCGCTCCGACCCGGAGATGGAAAAGCCCGCCACCGTCTGCCAGGAGTTCGACAACCTGCTCACCACCCGTTTTTACTCCAACCTCAGCATCGTGCTGCTGCGCCGCGCCTGCCAGGAGGAGCTGAAAAAGCCGGACCTTGCCCCCGAAGTGCGCGGCCAGCTGGAAAAAGCTGCCGATTCCCTGTATAATAAGGAGTGTGAGAATCTGGCGGCGATGGAAAAGCTCTTCCACTACAAGGCCATCCCCATCGCCCATCTGGTCAAGGTGCAGCTGGAGTGCGGTCTGCTCTACGCGGACTATGTGCACGGAATGAATTGAACGCGGGCCGCCCGGCGGGCCCCGCGCTGGGGGAAACTATGGAAAAAGAGGCTTTTCTGCGCCTGCCCGAGGCAAAGCGGGAGCTGCTGCTGAAAAAGGGGAAGGAGGCCTATGTCCGCTATCCCTTCGAGGACATCACCATCCGCTTTTTAACGGGGGAGCTGGGCATCGACCTGACCACCTTCTACCGCTACTTCGAGAGCCGGGACGACCTGCTCATCTATGCCTACCGGGACCTCATCGGGCGCACCCGCTATGAGGACTACGCGCTGGTCTACCGCTTTGTCAACGTCTACGACGACGCGCTGGACAACGACTTCTTCGCCGCCTGCATGCGCATCGGCAACGCCCACCGGGAGATACGGGACCGGCTTTTGCAGGTGGAGCAGGACATCCTCTATCCCATCATCAGCCGCAAGCTGCGGGCGGAAAAGTACGCCGGCCGGGTGCGGCGGGACGTGGACGAGGACCTGGCGGCCTATCTCTTCGCCTCCATCTCCTTCAACCTGTTCAACTACTTCGACCAGTGCGGCATCACCGACCCGGTGCTGCAGGCCAACATGAAGGAGTATGTCTATTTCCGTTTCTTCCAGAACGGCATCGGCGTGCAGGACAGCGCCGAATGAAAACAACAAAAAAGAGCCCCCGGCCGGCCGCGTTTCGCAGCTGGCCGGGGGCTCTTTGTCTGCCGAAGGTCAGGTCTTTTTGATGAGGCGGGGCTTTTCGCCGGAGCGCCCGCTCTGCGCCAGGGAGGCGTTCAGCCGTTCCAGCGCGGCGGTGAAGGCCGCCAGCTGTTCGTCGCTCACGCCCTCCAGGTCCCGGAAAAAGCCGCCGAACATCGCCAGCCCCACGGTGGAGGTCTGCTGGCGGTAGAGGTCCACTCCGTCGGGGGAGGGCCGCAGGATGATGTTCTTGCGGTTGGTCTCGGTCTGGTATTTGTCCACCAGGCCCTGCTCGCAGAGATACTTGGTGATCTTGGAGAAGGTGCTCTGGGGAATGCCCAGCCGCTCGGAGATGTGGTTCATGCAGGAGTCGTCGTCCTGATGCTCCAGAATGTATTCAAAGACCTGCCATTCCTGCGTCGTCAGGCTCAGCTCATCGGAGAGCCGCACGGTGCGCCCGGCGGTGCGCTGCACCACATTGGTGTGCTTCACAAGGGCGGCCACCAGCGGCCGGTACCGGCCCATCCATTCAGTTCCCACGGGATAAACGCCTCCTTTGCCCGCGTGATGTTCCACGGTAAGATGATACTATCACAGCGGCAAAGGAGATGTCAATGCGGGGGATGCGGCGCGTCAGGTCACAGAACGGCCATGCCCACCGACAGGATGACGATGTGCAGCACCAGCATCATGGCAAGGGGCTTCCAGATGTATTTCACCCAGGTGGTGTACTCGATGCGGCAGATGGCGATGGCGCCCATCAGGGTGCCGCTGGTGGGGTGATGCCGTTCACCAGCGCGCAGGCGCCGCTGAGCACGCACACCATGATCTCGGGCACAAGGCCCAGGTTCTGGGCCAGGGGCCCCATGATGGGCATGGACACGGTGGCCAGACCCGAAGAGGAGGGGATGAGCACCGACAGCAGCAGATACACCACATAGGAGCAGCCGGTGAACAGCAGGGAAGAGGTGCCCTGCAGCGCCTCGGAGGCCTTTTCCAGGATGTACATGTCCAGGCCGGTGTTGCTCATGATGACCGACACGCCGCGGGAGACCGCGATGACCAGCGCCACGCCGATCAGATCGCCCGCGCCCGTCAGGAAGGAGTTCACGATGTCCCGCTCTTTCAGGCCGCAGACAAGGCCGATCACGATGCCCATCAGCAAAAACCAGGCGGTCAGCTCGCTGAAGTACCAGTCGCCCAGGTTCTTGCGGGTCAAAAAGCCGGTGTGGTCAAACAGGTGGATGCCGAAGGAGCTCCAGGGCACCATGCCCACGATCATCACAACGAAGGAAAGGCCGAACAGCACCATCACGATCTTCTGGCGCAGGGTGAAAACAGAGTCGGCCTCCGGCTTCTTTTCGCCGCCGTACTCCTTCTCCACCTCGGCCCACTCCTCGCTGGTCAGCAGCGAGGCGGCCTTGTTCCCCTTCACCTTGTGGGCATAGCGCAGCACAAAGGTCACGCCCACGATATAGCACAGGATCCACGAAAGGCCGCCCACCAGAATGATGACGGTCTGGTTGGTCTCTATGCCCGCGGCGTTCAGCGCCGCCACGCTGGCGGAGATGCTGAAAGGGTTCACCGTGGAGCCCAGCACGCCGGCGGTGGAGCCCAGCAGGATGGTGGAGGCCGCGGTGAGGGAGTCAAAGCCCGCCGCCACCATGGTGGAGGTCACCAGGGCGTAGAAGGCGATGGTCTCCTCCGCCATGCCGTAGGTGGTGCCGCCCAGGCTGATGAGGAACATCAGGACCGGGATCATCCAGGTCTCTTTTCCGTTCAGCTTTTTCGCAACGGCGGTGATGCCCGCGTTCAGCGCGCCGGTCTTCATCACCACGCCCAGAAAGCCGCCCAGAATGAGCACGAACAGGGCAACGCCCATCGCGCTGGCAAAACCGTCGATGGGGGCCATGATCACGTCGGCCGCCGTGGCAGGAGTGATGGCCGGGATGAACCGGGTGATGATGGCGACCACGATGGTGAGCAGGATCAGCACCGTGAACGCGGTGGGCATGCGAAATTGCTTCTTTTGCTTTTTCACAAGAATTGCTCCTTTCGATCATTCGGGGGGGGCCTTTTCCGCGCCGGGCGAAGAAGGCGGTTGACAGCGGGAGAAAAATTTTGTAGAATTAGTTCATCGAATTGATTCTATGAACAGATTCTATCACGTGAGTTCGGAAAAAACAACCCTTTTCAACAAAAAGTTTCCGCGCCGTGAAAAAAGGCGCGGAGCACATCCGCTGGGAGGCGAAGCTGTGATGAACAAACTGTTGGAACGCGCAAAAGAACTGCAGCCGGAGCTGGTGGAAAACCGCCGCTGGCTGCACAGCCACGCGGAGGTGGGCTTTGAGCTGACCGAGACCTGCGCCTTTGTGGAAGAAAAGCTGCGGGAGCTGGGCTATGAGCCCCGGCGCATGAGCAAAGCGGGCGTTGTGGCCACCCTGGGCAAGCCGGGCGGCAAGACCATCCTGCTGCGGGCGGACATGGACGCCCTGCCCATGAAGGAGGAGTCCGGCCTTGCCTTTGCCGCCAAGGGCGACGCGGCCCACACCTGCGGCCACGACCTGCACACCGCCATGCTGCTGGGCGCGGCGAAGCTGCTGAAGGAGCACGAGAGCGAGCTGAACGGCTGCGTGAAGCTGATGTTCCAGCCGGACGAGGAGGGCACCAACCCCCTGGGCTTTTCCGGCAGCCAGGCCATGCTGGAGGACGGCATCCTGGAGGACCCCCATGTGGACGCGGCCTTCTCCATGCACATCTGGTCCAACGCGCCCTACACCGCGGGCACCTTCTTCTCCCGCAAGGGGGCGCTGATGTCCTCCTGCGACACTGTCACCGTCACCGTGACCGGCAAGGGCACCCACGGCAGCATGCCCCAGGACGGCGTGGACCCCATCAACGCCGGGGTGCACATCTATCAGGCCTTTGAGAACCTTCTGGCCCGGGAGATCCCGCCCTTCGAGCAGTGCACCCTGACCATCGGCCAGTTCCAGAGCGGCTCCGCCGCCAACGTTCTGCCCGAGACCGCCCAGCTGGTGGGCACCCTGCGCACCGTCTCCGAGGACACCCGCGCCCGGATGAAACAGCGCATCGAGGCCATCTGCGCCGGCGTGGGCCAGGCCTTCGGCGTGCAGGTGAAGGTCACCTTCACCCAGGGCATCCCCTGCGTGTACAACGCGCCCGCCTTCACCGAAAGCGTGATGGAATGCGTCGAAGAACTCACCGGCCGGCCGGTGGGGGACATGGAGGTGCCGCTCACCGGCTCCGACGACTGGAGCGAAATTTCCCAGAAGGCGGACTCCTGTTACATGCTGCTCTCCGCCGGCACCGCCGAGGAGGGCTATCCCTGGGCCCATCACAACTCCAAAGTCACCTTCAACGAGGACGTGATGCACAAGGGCGCCGCGGCCTTCTGCGCCGTTGCGCTGGACTGGCTGCGCAAAAACGGCTGACCGTTTCGCCCCGGCATGAACAGGGCCCGCCGGCTCTCTCTGAAAAGGGAGCGCCGGCGGGCCTTTTCCGCGGGGCGGTTGAGAACGGGGCGGGAACTTGTTATAATGAACGAAAGCACGCTGTGAGCAAACGAGGTGGCGCCGATGGAAAAGAAAATGACCAAGCGAGCCCTGCAGGCCCAGGAAACGAAACAGAAGATCTACCGCTGCGGCACGGAGCTCTTCCGCAAACACGGCTACCAGAACGTGAGCGTGGAGCAGATCGCCCAGGCGGCGGGGGTGGGCATCGGAACGCTGTATCACTACTACCCCTCCAAGGCCGACCTCTACGGCGAGATGTTCATCCGCGCCGACGATTTCTTCCGCGCCTTCGAGGAGCCCGGGGTGCTGGAACAGCCGCCGGAAGAAGTGCTGCTGGAATACTTCCGCCAGTATGCCCGGCTGAACGAGGGCATGGGCATGGAATATGTGCAGCTGCTGGCGATCCCCAAAAACCGGGAGATCTTTCAGGGCAACGAGAACTTTGAGCTGATTTTGGAAAAGCTGCTGGCCGGCTATCAGAGCGACGGCCGGGCCAGCCGCCGCCGCACGGCGGCCCAGTGGCGCGGGTATCTGATGACCTGCGCCCGGGGCGTGGTCTTTGACTGGGTCATCCACAACGCCCCGGACTACGACCTCACCGCCCGGATGGACTTCGTGATGGGCGAAGTGATCAAGCCGCTGCTGCAAACAGAGGAATGAAAAAGGAACGCCCCGGCGGGGCGTTCCTTTTTTTGTTCGGTATTGAGCGGGCGCTCACAGCGCGTCCATGTCCCGGCTGGCCACAAGGTCGGCTCCGGTGCCCAGCAGGTCGGGCAGGATGACCTGGCCCCGGCGCACCGGCGCGGTCAGGCGCACCTTGGCCACCTCGGCCATGGCGTCCATCAAAAGGCCCTTGGGGATGGCCCGGCTGGTCTTGACGGGGATGCGGGGATAAAGCCCGCCCTCCACGCAGACGGTGGTGGTGAGCACGCGGGTGGGGTTGCGCAGTTCGTTCTGGCCGTACTCCGCGCCCTTGGGGCAGGAGTTGCCGGTGACGGCCCAGCCGTTTTCCTCGTCCACCTTCAGGTGGCAGCCCTTGGGGCAGACGATGCAGATCAGTTCTTTCATCGCGTCACACCTCCCGGATGCTCAGGGTCAGGGGACCCCGTGCCAATTTCAAAAGCTGGGGCGGCAGCGCCACCTGCTCCATCTCGCCGGGAGCCATGTGCTCCCGCTTGAAGCGGGCGATGGTCTTGCCGTCGGCGTCGGTGGCCAGGATCTGGGCGTCCCTGGTCACCCGGTTCACCCGGAAGAACACCTGGGCGGGTTTTTCCAGCGCGTCCAGCCGCAGGTGCTGGGGCACGGTGTAGCTCACGCCGTCGCCGTTTTTCAGCTCCAGCGCCTCGCCCGCCGCGTGCTTGCCCTGCACCCAGGCGGCGGCCGCCGCGCCCGCCCGCTCGCTCTCGGCGGAGACATAGTCCACCAGATCGTGGACGTGCACCACGTTTCCGCAGGCGAAGATGCCGGGCACGCCGGTCTCCATGTTTTCAAACACCACCGCGCCGCTGGTGCGGCGGTCCATGGCGATGCCCGCCTGCCGCGTCAGCTCGTTCTCGGGGATGAGGCCCACGCTCAAAAGCACGGTGTCGCAGTCGAACACCATCTCGGTGCCGGGGATGGGCCGCCGGTCGGGGCCCACCTGGCTCACCGTCACCTGCTCCACCCGCTCGTGGCCCTTGATGTCGGTGATGGTGTGGGAGAGATAGAGGGGGATGCCGTAGTCCTCCAGGCACTGGACGATGTTGCGGGTGAGCCCCCCGGAGTAGGGCATCAGCTCCACGCAGGCCAGCACCTTGGCCCCTTCCAGGGTCATGCGGCGGGCCATGATGAGGCCGATGTCGCCGCTGCCCAGGATGACCACCCGGCGGCCCACCATGTAGCCCTCCATGTTGAGGAAGCGCTGGGCCGCCCCGGCGGTGAACACGCCGGCGCACCGCTCGCCGGGGGTGCTGATGGCGCCCCGGGTGCGCTCCCGGCAGCCCATGGCCAGCACGATGGTCTTTGTCTCCAGCACCATGTAGCCGTCGGCGCCGTTGATGGCGTGCACCTGATGGGGCGCGCCGTCCCCGCCCGGCACCACCTGAAGCACCATGGTGTCCAGCTTGACCTGCACGCCGGTGGCCTTCAGCATGTCGATGTAGCGCCCGGCGTACTCCGGGCCGGTGAGCTCTTCCTTGAAGCGCTGCAAACCGAAGCCGTTGTGGATGCACTGGTTCAGAATGCCGCCCAGTTCCTTGTCTCGCTCCAGCACGAGGATGTTCTTCACGCCCTCGTCCCAGGCTTTGCAGGCGGCGGCGAGGCCCGCAGGGCCGCCGCCCACCACGATCAGATCATACATTTGCGTTCCCTCCCGTCTTGGTCCTGCCCGTCAGGATGGTGCTGCCCGCCTGTTCCAGCAGCACTTCGGCCTGGTCGATGCCAAGCTCCCGGGCGATGATCTCCTGCACCCGCGGGCCGCAGAAGCCGCCCTGGCAGCGGCCCATGCCCGCGTTGCACCGGCGCTTGACGCCGTTGATGGACCGGGGCGGGATGGGGCTGTGCAGCGCCGCCACGATCTCCCCTTCGGTGATGGTCTCGCACCGGCAGACCACCCGGCCGTAGCGGGGGTCCTTGCGGATGAGCTCGTTCTTCTCCTCGGCGGAGAGGTTCTTGAACACGATGTGCTCCCGCTTATCCACAAAATCCGGGTCCGACTCCAGGGCAAGGCCGTCGGCGGCCAGCATCTCGGCCGCCAGTTTGGCGATGGCCGGCGCGCTGGAAAGGCCCGGGCTCTTGATGCCCGCAAGGTCGATGAAGCCGGGGTGAGCCTTGCTCTCCTCGATGATGAAGTCGCTGCGGGTGGTGTTGGCCCGCAGGCCGGCGAAGTTGCGGATGTTCTGCCGCCACTCCACGCCCGGCACGCTGCGGGCGGCCTTGGTGCGCACCTCGGCCATGCCGGCGGCGGTGTTGCCCAGGTCCAGCCGGTCCTCCATGCCCTGGGCGTTGGGGCCGCAGATGAGGTTGCCGTGGATGGTGGGGGCCACCAGCACGCCCTTGCCCTCCGGGCCGGGGCACTGGAAGATGACCCGGCTCACACGGTCGTGCTCGGATTTGTCCAGCAGGTAGTATTCGCCCCGGCTGGGCAGGGTGTGCCAGTCGTTGGGCTCCAGCATCTCGTGCACCCGGTCGGCGTCCACGCCGGCGGCGTTCAGCACGAAGCGGGCGGCCACGTCGCCGGCGGGCGTGTGCAGCACAAAGCCCGCGCCGGTGTCTTCAATGCCGGTGACCGGGCAGTCCCGCCGCAGCTCCACGCCGCCGCGCACCGCGGTCTCGGCCATGGCGATGGCAAAGCCCCAGGGGTCGATGATGCCGGCGCTGGGCGCCAAAAGCGCGCCGCACACTTCCTCCGAAAGCCCCGGCTCCATCGCCCGGGCCTCCTCGCCGGAGAGCAGCCGCAGCCCGGGCACGCCGTTTTTGCAGCCCCGGTCGTAAAGGGTGCGCAGGGTGGGCAGCTGCTCGGGGCTGAAGGCCACCACCAGCGAGCCCACCCGCTTGAAGGGCACCTGCAGCTTTTCGCAGATCTCGCCGGTGAGGCGGTTGCCCTCCACGTTCAGCCGGGCCATCAGGGTGCCGGGCTCCGGGTCGTAGCCCGCGTGGATGATGGCGCTGTTGGCCTTGGTGGTGCCGGCGGCGATGTCCGCCGCGGCCTCCAGCACTGCCACCCGCAACCTGTAGCGGGCCAGCTCATAGGCCGCCGACGCGCCCACCACGCCGCAGCCGATGATGACTACATCGTACATAGAAAAATACCTCCCAAACCGAATATGCCCACCGCCGAAAGGTGATTCCGGCGAAAAGAAACAAAAAAAGAGCAAAGCAAACACGTCCCGCAGGGCGGGAAACGGGCTGCTTTACTCTCAAACACGAAGCAGTTGTTCATTTGACATTGTGATTATAGCAAACATGGGGCAGAACATGCAATAGGCCGGCCGGATTTCAGCGAAACGATGGTCTTTGAGCCTGTGAGATGCGCGTTTTGCACAAAAGATTGACAATAATTTCTCAATCCGGTTCACAGCTTTAATGTAATAAAAGGCGGGGCGCAGATGCACAAAAACATTATCCGAATTGTCGAAAATATATCTAAGTTGACAAATATTGTTTCTTAGTGTACGATAAAGACGCTTTCAAAAAGCGCCGAAGTATGGGAGACGGGCGCAAAGGCAGCTGCTGCCTTTGCGCCCTTTTTTGGTATAGGGACTACAAAGCAAAGGGGGGAAACAAAGCATTTGGGGGCAGACCCGCCAAGGAACTCAAGCAACAACAGGAGGAGTCACAATGGAAACGACCAAGAAAAAAATCTTTGATCTCAGCACGGCTTTGGGCTGTAAGCGGGTGCTGGCGGTGCTGGTGGCTGTAATCTTGCTCTGCAGCCTGTTTGCCCAGCTCATCTTCACCGACGGCGGCCGCATCAAGGTGGAGGACATCGCCATCGACGCCCGCGGCGCAACGCTGGAGGGCGAACTGTACTACCCTGTGGGCACCACCGACGAAGACAAATACCCGGCGGTGGTCATCGTGCCGGGCGCGGGCGTTATCTATGCGCAAATGCGCAGCTTTGCCGAAGAGCTGGCCAAGCGCAACTATGTGGTGTTCAACATCAACGCCTACGGCTCCGGCGCCAGCGAGACGCCGGTCTACAACGAGAACGACCAGGGCATTCTGGAATACAACATCTTCGGCACCCCCATGGGCTGCCTGGACGCGGTGGATTTTGTCCGCACCCTGCAGTTCGTGGATCAGGAGAACATCGGCGTGATGGGACACTCCCAGGGGTCCCGCCGCTCGGGTTACGCGGCGCTGATGGACTGCGGCTACTACACCCTGAACGACATCCTGCTCACCGTGCTGAACGAGAAGCTGGGGGTGGAGATCAGCGCCGAAGACATTGAGAAAAACGCCGACGACATCGCCGCCGAGCGGCTGGACGCCAGCGGCCTGAACGCCTACAACATCCTCAAGGAACAGGAGACCGAAAACTATAACACCATGATCCGCAGCGCCTGCCTCATCGGCTCCACGGCGGAGTATGTCAACCCCACCGCCCAGGTCACGGTGGCGGGCCATGAGGTCACCCGCAGCTGCCAGGTCAACCTGTGCATCATCAACGGCACCTTCGACTACGGCTATGTGGGCTTCAACACCTCTGAAGACCTGAAAAACGCCTGGTACATCGCCCCCGACGAAGAGGTGGTGCAGGGCGCTTACTACAGCCTCAACGACGCCGAGGGCAAAAACGAGATCATCGGCACCTACCGGCAGGACACGGCGGCGAACAACCAGGCTCTGGCCGACGCCATCCAGAACCGCACTCTGCGCACGGTGTTGCTGACCAACGAGACCCACTCCAAGGAGTTCTTCTCCCGCCAGACCACCGCCATGACCATCGACTACTTCAACCAGACCCTGGGCGGCGATACCTCCCGCGCGGTCACTGACCCCGGCGAGACCAGCTTTATGTGGCGCGAGCTGATGAACTTCATCGCCCTGCTGGCCATGATCGGCACTCTGGTGCCCATCGTGCGTCTGATGGTGCTGACCAAGAAGTACCAGCCCTGCGCCGCGGACCGCGCCACCATGGCCGCTGCCCGCAACCAGAAGCTGGGCAACGTGCTGGTGATCGTGGGCACCATCCTGCTCAACGGCCTGGCCATGTACTTCGGCAATGCCCAGAAGGCTATCATCGCCTTCACTGCCAGTGATTTCTTCCCCCTGATGATCACCTGCTGGGCACCCATTTACTTCCTGCAGTGGCTGGCAGTGATGGGGGTCGTGCTGGTGGTGGCTTATGTGCTGGTCACCGGCAGTTTCGAAAGCGTGAAAAACTTCGTGAAGGAGATGTTCACCTGCGGCTTCAAGACCATCGTCAAAGACCTGGTCATTGCGCTGGTGTTCGTGGCCTGCGGCTATCTGTTCATGTCCATCACCCGGTATCTGTTCTATCAGGACTTCCGCCTGTGGATGGTCATGTTCTCGCCTCTCACGGCAGACCAGTGGCTCATCGTGGCGCGCTATGCGCTGCTGATCCTGCCCTTCATGTTCCTGACCAACCTTGCCACCAACTATCTGTCCGACATGACCATCGGCAAAAAGAGTCCTGCGCTGGATGTTGTCATCACCATCGCGCTGGCAGTGGCAGGTGTGTGGGCGCTGTGCGGCATCACCCACATCGTGGATTACGGCGGCTTCATGCCCGGCAAGTCGGTCACTTCTTTCCTGCTGACCTACGGCGCCGTGCTGTTCCTGCCCATCCTGACCTTTGTCAGCCGCAAAGCCTATCAGCTCACCAAAACCATCTGGGTGGGCACCTTTGTGAACACCCTGCTGATGGCCTGGCTGCTGGTCTGCGTGTCCGGCACAAACGGCAGCTATGTGCCCCAGACCTGGATCACCAACTTCCTGGGATGAGTTCGGACCTTTGTGTAACATTGATAGAAAAGAAACGCCTCCCTGGTGATTTATGACAAAAACGTGCACTGTCGCTTTACAACGATTGAATTATCTGTCATAATAAATATCGTCCGGTAGAGGAACGGAGCGGGGCGAACGAGAGTTCGCCCCGCTTTTGTGTACATGTTTATTTTTTGTCAATTCGGCGGGGCGCGGGCCCCGCAAAAGGGGGAGCCATGGAGGAAAGTCAAAGCAAAAAGCACCGCATGCTGGACTGCCCGGTCATCGCGGCGGTAAAGGACGAAGCGGGCCTGGCCGCCGCGCTGAAAAGCGAGTGCGAAGTGATCTTTCTGCTCTTCGGTTCGGTGGTGAACGTTGCGGACCTGGTGGAGCGGGTGCGGGGCGCGGGCAAGCTGGCCATCGTGCACATCGACCTGCTGGACGGGCTGAGCCAGCGGGAGGTGGCGGTGGACGGCCTCACCCGCATGTGCGCGCCGGACGGCATCATCTCCACCCGGCCCGCTCTGGTGCGCCGGGCGCGGCATCTGGGGCTGCTCACGGTGCAGCGGGCCTTCATTCTGGATTCGCTGGCCCTGTCCAACCTGCCGGCCCAGCTTTCGGTGGGCAAGCCGGATTTCATCGAAATTCTGCCGGGCATCATGCCTCGGGTCATCACCGAGATCACCCAGTCCACCGCCACACCGGTCATCGCCGGCGGGCTCATCAAGTACAAGGACGAAGTCATGGCCGCCATGCGGGCGGGTGCGGCGGCGGTGTCCACCACCTGCCCGGCGGTCTGGGAGATGTGAAACGAAACCGGCGGGCGCGGGCCCGGCGGAGAGCAGATAAAAAAGGAGGCGCCTCGCCGTGAAAAAGTACGTGATCGCCCTGGACCAGGGCACCACCAGCAGCCGCTGCATCCTGTTCGACGAACACCAGAACATCGTGCAGCTTGCCCAGAAGGAATTCACCCAGCACTACCCCAAGCCCGGCTGGGTGGAGCACGACCCCATGGAAATTTACTCCAGCCAGTACGGCGTGCTGATGGAGGTGCTGGCCCAGAGCGGTGTGGACGTGCGGGAGATCGCCGGCATCGGCATCACCAACCAGCGGGAGACCGCCATCGTCTGGGACAAGGAGACCGGCCGCCCGGTCTACAACGCCATCGTGTGGCAGTGCCGGCGCACCGCCGCCTTGTGCGAGACCCTCAAGGGGGACGCGGAGTTCACCGCCTATGTGAAGGACCACACGGGCCTTCTGGTGGACGCCTACTTCTCCGCCACCAAAATACAGTGGATTTTGGAAAACGTGCCCGGCGCGCGGGAAAAGGCCGAGGCGGGCAGGCTGCTGTTCGGCACCGTGGACACCTGGCTCATCTGGAAGCTCACCGGCGGCAGGGTGCACGTGACCGACTACACCAACGCCAGCCGCACTATGCTCTATAACATCAAGGACCTGTGCTGGGACGAGGCCATCTGCGCCCGGCTGGGCATCCCCATGAACATGCTGCCCGAGGTGAAGAGCTGCAGCGAGGTCTACGGCCATGTGAACATCCAGGGGGTGGAGGTGCCCATCGCGGGCATCGCCGGCGACCAGCAGGCCGCCCTCTTCGGCCAGACCTGCTTTGAGCCGGGCGAGGCCAAGAACACCTACGGCACCGGCTGTTTCCTTTTGATGAACACCGGCGAGCGGATGTACCAGAGCAAGAACGGCCTGCTCACCACCATCGCGGTGGGCATCGACGGCAAGGTGCAGTACGCGCTGGAGGGCAGCGTCTTTGTGGGCGGCGCGGTGGTCCAGTGGCTGCGGGACGAGCTGCACCTCATCACCGAAGCGTCGGACACCGAGTACTTCGCCACCAAGGTGAAGGATTCCGCCGGCGTTTATGTGGTGCCCGCCTTCACCGGCCTGGGCGCGCCCCACTGGGACATGTACGCCCGGGGCGCCATCCTGGGCCTGACCCGGGGCGCGGGGCGCAACCACATCATCCGGGCCAGCCTGGAGGCCATCGCCTACCAGACCGCCGACGTGCTGTGGGCCATGGAGCAGGACACCGGCATCCAGCTGCGGGAGCTGCGGGTGGACGGCGGCGCCTCCGCCAACAACTACCTGATGCAGTTCCAGGCGGACATCGTGGCTCGCACCATCCGCCGGCCCATGATCCGGGAGACCACCGCCCTGGGCGCGGCCTATCTGGCGGGTCTGGCCACCGGCGTGTGGTCCAGCCTGGACGACATCCGCCGCCAGTGGACGCTTGACAAGCTCTATGAGCCCGCCATGGAGGAGGAAAAGCGGCAAAAGCTGGTGGCCGGCTGGCACAAGGCCGTGCGCCGCGCCAAGGACTGGGTGGAAGACTGAACCTGTATATACACTTCTTCTCTTTGCCCCCGGCGGACCCGTTTCGGGCCGCCGGGGACTTTTTTCGCATAGCGGGCGGTTTTTGGGGAACACTGACACCATACCGCGCAAGACGCGAAAAAAAGGAGAGAGAACACCATGCCCATGACCAAAAAGGAACAGAGCCTTTTGAAGGACCTGCAAAACGAGGAAAAACTGTGCGCCGAGAAGTATTCCAAGGCCGCCGAGGCGGCCTGCGACCCGGCCCTCAAGACCATGCTGGGCCAGATCGCCAAGGCCGAGCAGAACCACTACGACACCGTGACCGACATGCTGGCGGGCAAGGTGCCCGCCCCGGCGGCCGCTCAGCCCAAGGCGGCCAAAGCCCAGACCCCGCCCCGCTCCACCGCCACCCGCGCGGGCAAGAAGCAGGACGCCTATCTGCTGGCGGACCTGCTGGCCACCGAGAAGTACGTGGCGGGGGTCTACAACACCTCGGTGTTCGAGTTCTGCGATGAGAAGAGCCGCCAGGTGCTCAGCGGCATCCAGCAGCAGGAGCAGCACCACGGCAAACAGCTGGCGGATTACATGCAGGCCAACGGCATGTACCGCTGACAAAAACAGGCAAAGGGTCCCGCGGCGCGCCGCGGGGCCCTTTTTCGCGCCGGCGGCTTTCACCGGGGCCTATGCAAACGGCGGCGCATCTGGTATACTTATTATAAAACCGAAGGCGCCCGGCTTTGCGGGCCGCGGCGCGGGGAGGAACGAACATGGATCCGATGTTTTTTGAGACGCTCTACAACGAGCTGCACGAGGGCCTTGTGACCCTGGTGAACCTGTCGGTGGTGCTGCTGGAGTTCATCGGCGTGGGCGTCATCGTGGTGGCGGCTTTGCAGGGCATTTATAACTATGTGCGCCGCGACCCCCTGACCCGCCTCAAGCTGGCCAAGGGCATGGCCATGGGCCTGGAGTTCAAGCTGGGCAGCGAGATCCTGCGCACGGTGGTGGTGCGCGAATTCACCGAGATCGGGCTGGTGGCCGCCATCATCGTGCTGCGGGCGGCGCTGACCTTCCTCATCCACTGGGAGATCAAGACCGAGGAATCCCAGATGGAGCAGGAGCTGGAACGGCGGCAGGCGGAGATACAGGACATCACCGAAGAGGCCGAGGAAAAGCGGGCCGCGCAGGAAAAATAAAAAAATTTCGTCCCTCCGCATTGACGCGGGGGGACGAATCGGTTATAATAGCAAAAGCGCCCTGCCGGGCAGCCACCGCGAGGTACTCCCCGGCGGCTCAGCACGGGACACGGCGCAGTTCTCAAATCGACAGGACGCGGCCGGCCCCGATCAACGGGATGTAGCGCAGTTCGGTAGCGCGCCTGCTTTGGGAGCAGGATGCCGCAGGTTCAAATCCTGTCATCCCGACCATAAGCGGCTTTAGCTCATCTGGTAGAGCGCCACCTTGCCAAGGTGGAGGTAGCGAGTTCGAGCCTCGTAAGCCGCTCCA
>NZ_DBGFPE010000027.1:0-1982 GCF_048526665.1 Candidatus Allofournierella excrementavium | reverse complement strand
TGGAGCTCTGGAAGTATCCAAAGTCACTTCATCAAGGCAAGAATGAGAAAAACGGCATAGCCGAAGCTATACCGTTTCTCTCTTGCCCCGCGATGTTTTCTTATCGGGAGGCACCTTTGGCTCCCTGTTTTTTCTTTTATCTGCCAAGGGGAATGATTGAAAAATGCGTATATGAATGATATGGTATAAGCAAACAAACTGCAATTGATGAATGGAGAAGAGCAATGGGATTTTGGGTCTATATGTTGGTTATGAATTTGCTGATTCCATTTACAATGATCGGGTTCGGAAGATATTTCGAAAAGGGAGGCCCGAAGGAGATCAATGGAGTGTTTGGCTATCGAACTCCTATGTCCATGAAAAATAAAGATACTTGGGAGTTTGCTCATAAGCATTGCGGCAGGATATGGTATATTTGCGGATGGATCTCTTTGGCGGCAACCGTGGTATGTCTGCTTTTGTTGCTCGGAAAAGATGAGGATGTTGTGGGAACAGCAAGCTCGATCCTGGTGGGAGCGCAACTGGCTGTCATAATTGCTTCTGTTTTGCCAACAGAGAGAGCTTTGAGAAAAGAATTTGATAAAAATGGGAACAGACGATAAAATCCCAGACCGGGCAAAGGTCTGAGATTTTCCAAAACCAATGAAAAAACCGACGGGGATACCGTCGGTTTTTTTAGTGCGAGAGCACGGCGTTCACCCGGTCGGTCATGTCCTGGGCGGCGTGGGCCGCCCGGGCCGCCTCGCTGCCGGTGGGCAGCAGAGCCGCCAGCGCGCTCTCGGCCTTGGCCGCCGCCGCGCCGCTCAGCTTTTGGGCCATCACGCCGCTCTGGCACAGCAGCACCGCCAGCGCCGCCTCCCTGGGGGCGGGGCCGGCCTCGCCGCAGAGGCGGAAGAGCAGCCGCTCCAGCCGCCGCGCCGCTTCGCCGGCGGCGGGCAGATAGAACACCCGCCCGGCCAGCGCCCGCTGGGGCGCGGCAAGGCGCAGCGCCTCCAGGCTCTCCCCCACCGCCTCGGCCAGCTCCGCCAGCTTGGGCCCGTCGGGGGCAAAGTCCCGCAGCACCATCGAAAGGGGCACCGGCCGGGGCCGGTCGATGAAGTCATAGAGGGGTTTTAAGCACCGCAGCCCCTCGGTCAGCGGCCCGGCAAGGCCCACCTTCTCGCCGGTGAAGGCGATGCAGCCCGCCTCGGTCAGCTCTCCCAGCGCCGCCGCCACAAAGCAGATGGGCTGCTGAGGGTTCAGGGGCGAAAAGCGGCCTCGGTCGTTCACCGCCAAAAGCAGATATTCCTGTGTGATGCCAAGTTCGGTCATAAGCGATTCTTCCTGTTCCAAAATTTGCGGGGCAAGGGGAGGTCACTCCCAATCCTCCATGGCGTGCAGCTCAAACACCACCGGGCGGATGCCGTCGGTGCAGCACACGATGGTCTGGCCCTCCCGGTTGTTCCAGGGGGCGTAGCTCGCGCCGGCGGCCAGGGCGCTGACACTGTTGTAGATGTCCACCCAGGCCCAGGGGCAAAAGCCCTCCGGCATCTGCGCGCCGCCCTCGAACACGAATTCGTCGCCCACTTCCAGCATCGGGCAGGGCCCGCCTCCCGCCCCTCGGTGAGGTAGGCGTCGGCGTATTCCGGATAAAACTCCTTGCGCAGCACGGTGATCTTCACCCGCTTCATGGGACATCCCGCCTTTCCTCTCCCATTATGCCACGCCGCCGCCCCGGGCGCAAGGGGTGGGCAGTTTTGTGCAGGGCGGCGCTCTCCCTTGTTTCGCACGACCCGCCGCCCGGTGCCAGCCGAGCCAGACGCGGCGCTGCCGCCGCGTAGTGCGCCTCGGAGCGAACACGCTGCACGGTGTGAGTGCAGCGTGTCCGAAACGCCGCGTGCGGCGGCGGACAGGGACGCGGCCACCCAGCGCAAAGCTGCCCATATCCCAGCGCCGCCCGAATAAAGGAAAGGGCGGCTTTGATTGAAGTGCTCCGCCCGGCC
>NZ_DBGFPE010000026.1:0-116079 GCF_048526665.1 Candidatus Allofournierella excrementavium | reverse complement strand
TATATCGCATCCGGTGTTGTTTGTCAACACTTTTTTGCGATTTTTTGAGGCGGCCTTTCCGGTGACCGGCGGGTGCCGGCTCCCTTCCGGGGGGCGCAAGACAGTATTATACGAGCCTGGAAGTCAAAAGTCAACCCCCTTTTTCGGATTTTTTGAAAAAATTGTAAACAGGGGTTTTTCGCCCCCGAAAAACGGGGGGCTTGCCTTTTTGCTATAAATAGTATTATAATAGGGACCGCTCAAGAGAAAGGAGGCCGCGGCGCCATGGTCCTGACGGTGAACATCGGCAACACCCACATTTCGGTGGGCGGATACCACGGGCGGGAAAAGCTTTTTTCCGGCCGGCTGAGCGCCCGGCCCGGCATGACGGCGGACGAGTGTGCCATCGCCCTGGGGCAGCTTCTGGACCTGCACGGCCACGGCGGCTGCCGGTGGGATGGCGCCATCCTCGGTTCGGTGGCTCCGGCCCTGACCGCCCCCATGACCGCCGCGCTGCGGCGACGCAGCGACGGGCGGGTGCTCACGGTGGGGCCCGGGCTCAAGAGCGGCCTTGCCATCTGCATCGACGACCCGGGCCAGCTGGGCGCGGAGCTTCTGTGCGCGGGGGTGGCGGCGCTGGACCTTGCGCCGGGGCCGGTGATCCTGCTCTGCGCGGACACCGCTCTCTCGCTGATGGGCATTGACGAGAAGGGCCGCCTTTTGGGCGGGATGATCCTGCCGGGGCCGAAGGCCGCGCTGAACGCTCTGGTGAAGGGCACGGCCCAGCTGCCCCAGGTGGACCTGGACGCGCCCCGGGCCGCCCTTGCGCCGCTGGCGAAGAACAGCGCCGCCTGTTTGCAGGCGGGCAGCATCCTGGGCACCGCCGCCATGCTGGACGGCCTCATCGCCCGCCTCAGGGGCGAACTGGGCGAAGACGCCTGGGTGGCCGCCACCGGCGAGCTGCCCGAGGCGGTGCTGAAGGCGATGGCCCAGCCGGTGCGCCGCTGCGAGGACCTTATCCTGGACGGCATGAACCTCATCTGGCTGAAAAACCAAAAGTGAATATCCCATGGTGTTCCGCCCCGCCAGGGGCGTGTGCATAAATAAGTTTGCGCTGTATCCGCGTTTTGAGGCGGAGCGGCAGTAAAGGAGCATGTAACATGAACGACCATTCCAAGACTCTGCGTCTGACCCGGCTGGCACTGCTGGCCGCCATCGTGCTGGTGCTGGCCTACACCCCGCTGGGCTACATCCACATCGGCCCGCTGGCCATCACCCCCATCATGATCCCGGTGACGGTGGGCGCCATCCTGCTGGGGCCCACCGAGGGCGCCATCCTGGGCGGCATCTTCGGCCTGACCAGCTTTTCCACCTGCTTTGGTTCCGACGCTTTCGGCACCATGCTGATGAGCATCAACCCGGTGTTCACCTTCCTGACCTGCGTGCCCACCCGTGTGCTGGCGGGCTGGCTGCCGGCGGTGATCTTCAAGGCGCTTTACCGCAAGGAGCAGCCCCTGCGGGCCAACACCGCCTTCGGCGTGGCTGCCCTGGCGGGCCCGGTGCTGAACACCGTGTTCTTCATGGGCGCGCTGGTGCTGTTCTTCTACCGCACCGACTACATCCAGGGCTTTGTGACCGCCCTGGGCGCGGCGAACCCGCTGGTGTTCGTGCTGCTGTTCGTGGGCGTGCAGGGCGTGGTGGAAGCCGCCGCGGGCTTTGTGGTGTCCGGCATTCTGAGCCGGGCGGTCTACCCGGTGCTGCACCGCAGCTGAATCCTTATATATAATAATGAGCGGGCCGGTCCCTTCGGGGACCGGCCCGCTTTCTGTTTTTTCACAGCCGGGCGCAGAGGTCCAGCAGCTGCCGGGCCGCCTCTTTCACGGCCGCGGCGGCGGCGTCCCCGTCGGCCAGGTCCGCCTGCACCGGCAGGCGCGCCAGCCAGTCGGCGGGATGCTCCCCCGCCCACTGGATGGGCGGCGGGCAGTCCTTCAGCGCCCCGGCCCAGCGGCGGCCGACCGGGCGGTTCACCCCGCAGAGCCACACTTCCAGCTGAAAACCGGCCGCGTCAAAGACCGCCGCCAGCTTGAGGCCCTTCTGACGCAGGGCCTCGTCCGTGAAGGTGAAGCAGGCGTAGTCGACGGCGCTGCCGCTGACGGCGCTCTGGAAGCGGAAGTCCGGCATCTGCCGCTCCAGTTCCGCCCGCAGCCAGCGGAACATCCCCACGAACTCCCCATAGGCCTTCTGCAGGCCGGTGGTCTGCAAAAGAGCGCGGTACTCCTCCAAAAGCGCGGCGTCAAAACGCATGGCCGTTCTTCCTTTCCCCACGCCCCGCCGGGGGCGTTTTTTCAGTATACCACAATTTTCCGTTCGTTGGATGCACAACCGCCGGGCGGGCGGGGGTCTGGTATGATGAAAGCAGACCTCGGGAAGGGTCCGCCCTTTCCTCCCCCGCCGCCAAAGGCGGCACGCTCGAAAGGAGAGCGCCCATGTATGAATTCATCCGTTCCGCCGTGGCCATTCAGGTCATCGCCGTCGCGGGGGCCGCTGCCGCCCTGATGGCGGTGCTCATGTTCCAGCGCGGCCGCCGCGCCGCCGGCAAGGACGCGCCCAGCGCCGGCACCCTGCGCCGCCCGGAAGGGCGCATCCGCGCCATCGCCCGCCTTGGGCAGGACAAGCCCGCCGGGGCCGCCAACCAGCTGGAGCCCTACTGGTACTCCAAAGACCCGGACGAGCGCTATTTCAGCCTCTATTTTTCCTCCGCCTGCGCCGACGGTCCGCTCCAGAAGGAGCGGCTGCGCCGCGCGGTGCCGGCGGCCCCCTTCTGCGGCGGGCGCAGGGCGGAGATGCTTCGCACTCTGGGCCTGTCCAACGCGGTTTTGCAGCAGAAGGCCGAGGAGAGCGGCCGCGGCGGGGCCGACATGATCGGCAGCCTGAACGGCACGGCGCTCACCGCCCCGGAACTGGAGCGGCTTCTGCTTTTGCTGGACCGGGAGCCCGCTTTGCGGGGCGCGGCCCTGGGCTGCTTTGCCGACAGCGGCCTGCCCGGCGCCTTTGACCGCCTGCAGGACATCGCCCTGCACGACCCGGACCCCGCCTTGCGGGAACTGGCGGCGGCACGGCTGGAAGGCCGGGCGGGCGACGAGACCTTCCGCCTGCTGGACGCCATGATGGCCGACCCGTCCCCCGCCGTGCGGGAGCGGGCGGCCCGGAGCATGGCCGCCCGGGGCGAAGCCGGGGCGGACCTGCTGAAAAGCCTTGCCGGAGGCGGGCTGTCCCAAAAACAGAAGCTGGCCCGGCGGCACCTGCTGCTCAGCGGCTCGTGAGGTGCTTTTATGAACGATCTCTGGACCCAGGCCGTGATGGTGATGGGGCTGGTGGTGCTGGCCTGCTACTTTGTGACGCTGGCGGTGAATCTGGCGGTGCTGTGGGCCTCGCTGGGGCTGCTGGGGCGCAAGATGCGGGTGGCCTCCGCCCATCTTGACCTGCCGGAAGAGCGGGCGGAAGCGGTGTCGGTGCTGGTGCCGGCCTTCAACGAGGAGGTCACCATCCTGGACACCGTGCGCGCCCTGCTGCGGCAGGACTATCCCCGCTTCGAGGTCATCGTGGTGAACGACGGCTCGGCCGACGGCACCCTGGACCTGCTGCGGCAGGAGTTCGAGCTGCGGCCGCTGGACCCCGCCGGGGAGGGCCCTCTGCCCTGCGGGCAGGTGCGGGGGCTGTTCATCAGCGAGAGCTGCCGGGACCTCATCGTGGTGGACAAGGAGAACGGCGGCAAGGCGGACGCGCTGAACGCCGGGCTGAACGCGGCCCGGTATCCGCTGGTGTGCTGCGTGGACGCGGACGGCCTTCTGGAGCCGGACGCGCTGAAAAAGCTGGCCTGCCGGTTCGCCCGGGACGACCGGGTGGTGGCCGCCGGCGGCGTGGTGCGGCCCCTCAACGGCTGCCTCGTGCAAAACGGCGCGGTGGTGCAAGCGGGCGTGCCGCCCACCCTCACCGGCAGGGTGCAGGCGGTGGACGCCCTCTGCTGGACCCAGGTGCCCGAGACCCTGCGGGGGCTGCGGACCCAGCGGGTGCGGTGGCACCGGGGCCTGGCCCAGGCGCTGTGGCGGCACCGGGGCATGGTGCTGCGGCCCCGCTACGGCACGGTGGGCATGGCGGCCCTGCCGGTGTTCTGGTCCATCGAGCTGCTGGGGCCGGTCATCGAACTGACCGGCTACGGGATGCTGGCGGCCCTTCTGCTGCTGGGCGGCCCCACCACGGCGGCCCTGCTGGTGTTCGCCATGGCCTGCCTCCACGGGCTGACCCAGAGCCTGACCGCCCTGGTCACCGAGGGGCGGGTCTACCCCTCCCCCGACGACCCGCTGCGGCTGGCGGGAGCCTGCCTGCTGGAGCCGCTGCTCTACCGCCCGCTGCTGGCCTTCTGGCGCTGCCAGGCGCTGGTGACCATGGGGCGGCGGGCCCGGTGGGGCTCCGTTGCCCGCAAGCGCCTTTCCTGACGGGCGCGGAAAAGGCCCGGCGGCCTGTTGTTTGACACACAGACCTGCCGGGCCCGAAGGGCTATACTGATAACAGGGAGATTCAGGTGTGGAAGCGCCGGCCCAGCTCCTCCCGCAAGCGGGGGCGCAGGCGCACGATGAGCAGAAACACCGCTGCCACCAGCCCCGCCGCCGCGGCGATGACCGACCAGCCCGGCTGATACCGGCCAAAGGCATAAAGGTCGATGAGCGCTTCCAGCGCCAGCAGCCAGAGGATGAGCAGCAAAAAGAACACCCCCGCCGTGGAAAGGCCGGAGCACCGCCGGGCGGCCATGCCGCCCACCACCGCGCCCAACAGGACGGTGATGCCCAGAATGGGCAGCGCCAGCCGGGCAAACCAGCCCCAGCCGTTGGTGAGGGCGGCCACCAGCGCCAGCATGCCTGCCGCCGCGGCCGTGTCCGCCAGCAGATAGACCGGCACCGGCCAGCCCCGGGCCAAAAGCGGCAGCGCCGCCCACACCCAGAGCACCGCCGCAGCCCCCGCCACATAGAGCGACCAGGGCACCGCCGGGAAGAAGGCCAGCCAGTTGATGGCGCAGCAGCACACCGCCACCGAAGCCAGCATGCCGGTGAGCAGCAGCCCCAGGCTGCGCCGGTCCACCGGCTCCACCTCCCGCCGCGCCAGCGGGAAGGGCGGCTGGGCGGTCTCGTCCACCGGGCAGCGGGGATTGACCACCGGCGTGCCGCACAGCGGACAGGCATGGGCGGAAACGTCCAGCTCCACGCCGCAGTTCACGCAATAAGACATGATCCCTCAGCCCTTTCTGTTGGAGATGATTTTGACCGGCACGCCCTCCCGCACCAGCCAGCGGAAGAAGTCCCGTTCCAGGTCTCTCTCCCGCATGGTGCCGGAAAAACTCAGCGCCAGGGTGTTGCCCATGCTGATGGCCGCGCAGTTGGTGCGCCCGGAATAGGACTGGCCCAGCACCATCTCCACCCGCCGGATGTGGGCTTCCATCTCCGGCGGCGCCCGGAACACGCCGGGGTTGGTGAAGGTGGTGGAATAGGGCTTTTCGCCCAGCGTCCGGAAGCCCACCGCCATGCCCAGATTCTTCAGCGGGCTGGGGATGAGCCGCAGCAGCGGCGAGCGCTGCAGGCTGACGTTCCGGGTGATGTAGGCGGCCATCTCCTGCCTTGTGACGTGCAGCCGCATGTAGTGGTGCACCTGAGAGGCGATCTCCGCGAAGGTGTAGTCCCCCAGTTCCGGGTCGATGAAGGGCCGGGCGGTGAGGATGAAGTTGCGCAGGGTGCGGCTGGGGAAATAGGGCCGCAGGTTCACCGGCACCACCAGGGCCACCGGCTTTTCCCGCCGCCTGCCCTCGCTGCGCTGGCGCACCATCAGCGCCTGGATGAGCCCGGCGGCCAGGAACTCGGTGATGGAAACGCCATAGCGCCTGGCGGCGGCGTGGACCTTGTCCACCGGGATGAGGCCCATGATGACATTCAGGGTGTAGAAGGGCTCCGGCGTGCCGGTGTAGCTGTAGGCCGGGCCGGCCTTGAGGCTGCGCCGGGCCCGGGAGGTGGCGTAGCGGGGATAGGCGTCCTCCCATTCCTCCGGGTCCGGGGGCTCCGCCGGGTCCAGAACACCCTCGGTGCAGGGCACCTCCACCCCGCCCAGCCGCAGATACTCCGCCACCAGCGTTTTCAGAAACACCAGCGCACCCGCGCCGTCCGCCAATGCGTGGAACAGCTCGATGGAGATGCGCGGCCCGTAATAGAACACCCGCAGCAGCCGGTCCTTGGAAGAAAAACGGATGGGCTGGCAGGGGTTGGCGATG
This sequence comes from Candidatus Allofournierella excrementavium, assembly GCF_048526665.1. Taxonomy (NCBI): domain Bacteria; kingdom Bacillati; phylum Bacillota; class Clostridia; order Eubacteriales; family Oscillospiraceae; genus Allofournierella; species Candidatus Allofournierella excrementavium. Next base: position 109,787 of record NZ_DBGFPE010000026.1, on the reverse strand, counting down.
TCCGGCTCCACGTCGGGCACAAAGGAGGGGTCGGAATCAAAATAATACCAGAACGCCCCCCGCCGCAGCCGCACCTGCAGGCCGGGAAAGCGGGGCATCACCCGCCGGGCGGCCTGACGCAGGCGCTGGGGGTCCACCGGGGCGTCCATCACCGCCGAAAAGCGGTAGACCGCCGAGTAATCGTCCCGCTGGATGGCGGAATAGACCATGCCCGCGTTGTCCAGCCGGTACCAGTTCTGCGCGGCGTGTGCCATTCTGCGTCGCCTCCTTCTGTCTCCACCTTGTATTGTAGCACCGCCGCCCCCCGCGGGCAACGCCTTCCCGCCGTTTTTATGCTATACTGAAAGCAGCAGCCACTGCCCGCTTGCCGCGGGCCCGCCGAAAGAGAGAAAATCTTATGGAAAACACCAACAACACAAACGCCCGGGGCGGCCTGCACATCCCCATGCCCCGCTATTCCGACACGAGCCCCGCCGACCAGGCGGTGACCACCGCCATGATGAAGGCGATGCGCACCATCCGCTCGGCCTCCTCCCCCGCTGCCGCCGGCCAGGAAGAACTGGACCGCCAGCGCAAAGGCCAGAAGGTGCTGGGGCGGCTGGCCGCCCCGCTGCTGGGCCTGAGCTGGGAGCCCTTTGAACTGAACGGCATGCCCGCCGCCTGGGTGCGGCCGGAGCGCGGCCACGACCCCCGCAAGGTGGTGCTCTACTGCCACGGCGGCGGCTACACCAGCGGCAGCCTGGACTACTCCCGCCCCCTCGCCTCCAAAATTGCCAACCGCACCGGCTACGAAGTGCTCTGCTTTGAGTACCGCCTCGCGCCGGAGCACCCCAGCCCCGCCGCACGGCAGGACGCGCTGAAAGCCTGGGACTATCTGATGCTGCTGGGCTACGGCGCCCGGGACGTGGTGGTGATGGGCGACTCCGCCGGGGGCAATCTGGCCCTGGTGCTGACCCTGATGCTGCGGGACGCCCGCCGCCAGCTGCCCCGCCGCCTGGTGCTGTTTTCGCCCTGGACGGACATGACCTTCAGCGGCGAGTCCTTCACCCAGCGGGCCGGGGACGACCCCTCCCTCACCGCCGACTACATGCTGGCCACCCGGGACGCCTACGCCCCCGGCGCCGACTGGGCCGACCCGCTGCTCTCGCCCCTCTTCGGAGACTTTTCCGGCTTCCCGCCGGTGATGATCCAGGCGGGCTCCAACGAGATCCTCTTCGACGACTCGGCCCGGCTGCACCAGCGGCTGCTGGAGCAGGGCGTGCCCTGCCGGATGGAGTGCTGGGAGGACATGTGGCACGTGTTCCAGATGTTCCCCCTCAAGCAGGCCGACCGCGCGGTGGACCATGTGGCGCAGTTCCTTCTGGAACTGTTCTGAACCCCCAAAGCAAAAAGGACCGGCAGCCCCTTCGGGCTGCCGGTCCTCTTTTTGTGTGCGCCGTGCTCAGGCGAGCACCGCCTCGCCGATGAGCCGGGCCATGCTTGCCAGGTCGGCCCCGGAGATGAACTCGAAGGTCACCACCCCCAGCCCGGCGAACCAGAGCTGCATCTCGCTGTCCAGGTCCATCATGCCGGCGGATTCCACCGAATAGGCCTGGATGCGGTTGTAGGGCAGGCTGACGAAGGTCTTTTTCTTGCCGGTGAAGCCCTGGGTGTTCACGGCGATGACCCGCCGGTCGGTGAAGACCACGCCGTCGCGGATGCCCTGGAAGGGCTGCAGCACCCGCTCGCCCTCCGCCAGGATGGGCTCGGTCAGGTCGGCGAGGCGGTGGTCCGAGGCGGGCCGCAGTTTGAGGAAGAGCATGTTTTCAAGGTCGGTCATATCGATTTCTCCTTACAGATGGGTGGATGTTTGAGAGCAGCGTTGTCCGCCTGTTATCAGCATACCTTTTCCGGGGCGCGGGGGCGGTTGTATTTCCAACGAAGGGGCGCGAAAAATTTTTTGTTTCGTTGTTTGGCCCACCGTTTTTGCGCCCGGGGTGCGGTATGCTTGGAACAAGTCAAAGCCGGCCCGCTGCCGGCCCAGACGGGCAAGCCCGCCGGGCCTCTGCACTCAAACAAACCATCAACAGCGCCCGGGCAGTGCCCGGCGCACAGGAGGTACACAATGTATTACACCAACGGAAATTATGAAGCGTTCGCCCGCCCCCGCAAACCCAAGGGCGCGGAGGACAAACAGGCCTGGCTGGTGGGCGGAGGCCTCGCGAGCCTTGCCGCCGCGGCCTTTCTCATCCGGGACGGCGGCATGGAGGGCAGCCGCATCCACATTCTGGAGGGGGCCGACCTGCCCGGCGGCGCCTGCGACGGGCTGCTGCGGCCGGACGTGGGGTTCGTCATCCGGGGCGGACGGGAGATGGAAAACCACTACGAATGCCTGTGGGACCTGTTCCGCTCCATCCCCTCGCTGGAAGTGCCCGACGCCAGCGTGCTGGACGAGTTCTACTGGCTGAACCACGACGACCCCAACTTCTCCATGAACCGGGCCATCCTGGACCGGGGCGAGAGCGCCGACACCAAAAACCGCTTTGAGCTGAGCGACGAGGCCGCGCTGGCGCTGATGAAACTGTTCTTCACGCCGGACGAGGAGCTCTACAACAAGAGCATCGAGGAGGTGCTGGGCGGCGATTTCTACGACTCCAACTTCTGGCTCTACTGGCAGACCATGTTCGCCTTTGAGACCTGGCACTCGGCGCTGGAAATGAAGCTCTATCTCCAGCGGTTCATCCACCACATCGGCGGCCTGCCGGACCTTTCGGCCCTCAAGTTCACCAAATACAACCAGTACGAATCCCTCATCCTGCCGCTGGTGAAATACCTGGAGGAAAAGGGCGTGGATTTCCGCTACGGCGTGCGGGTGGAGAACGTGCTGTTCCACTTCTTGCCGGGCAAGAAGGTGGCCCACCAGCTGGTGTTGGTGAAGGACGGCAAAGAGGAGACCATGGAGCTGACCGAGAACGACCTGGTGTTCGTGACCAACGGCTCCTGCACCGAAGAGAGCGCCCTGGGCGCAAACGACAGGGCCCCGGTGCTGGACATCGCCCCCGGCGACGGCGCCAGCTGGCAGCTGTGGAAGAACATCGCCGTGCAGGACGCGTCCTTCGGCCGGCCGGAGAAATTCTGCGACCACATTGAGGCCACCAAGTGGGAGTCCGCCACCGTCACCCTTCTGGACGACCGCATCACCCCCTATGTGGAGCGTATCTGCGGCCGCGACCCCTACGCGGGCAAGGTGGTCACCGGCGGCATCGTCACCGTGAAGGACTCCGCCTGGCTGATGAGCTGGACCTTCAACCGCCAGCCCCACTTCAAGGCCCAGCCGGAGGGCCAGCTGGTGGGCTGGATCTACGGCCTCTACCCGGACGAGCCCGGCGACTATGTGGGCAAGCTCATGTCGGAATGCACCGGCGCCGAGATCTGCATGGAGTGGCTGTATCACCTGGGCGTGCCGGAGAGCGAGATCGAGCGCCTCGCCGCCGAGTCCGCCTCCACCGTCCCCTGCATGATGCCCTACGTCACCGCCTTCTTCATGCCCCGCGAGGCGGGCGACCGCCCCGACGTGGTGCCCGAGGGCTGCGTGAACTTCGCCTTCCTGGGCCAGTTCGCCCAGACCCCCCGGGACACCATCTTCACCACCGAATACTCGGTGCGCACGGCGATGGAAGCCGTCTACACCCTGCTGGACGTGGAGCGGGGCGTGCCGGAAGTGTTCGGCTCCGCCTACGACGTGCGCTGCCTGCTCAACGCCGCCCACTACCTGCTGGACGGGCGCAAGCTCACCGCCATGAAACTGCCGCTGCCCTACAAAATGGCGCTGCTGGCAGGCCTGGAAAAGGTCCGGGGCACCACCCTGGAAGAGCTTCTGGCCCGCTATCAGCTGATCTGAAACACAAAGGAGAACCGCAATGAACAACAACACCCCCGCCGTCTCCCTTCCCCCGCAGCAGCCCGCCGCCCGCGTCAGCCCCGTTCCGGGGCTGGCCGCCGGGGCCGCCCTCACCGTGCTGGGCCTGCTGGCTCTCTTCTCCCCGCTGGCCACGGGGGTGATGCTGGCCTGCCTCATCACCGCGGGGCTGGGCGTTCTCGGGGCGGCGCAGATCGCCGCCTGGGTCAGAACGCCCCCCGAGGCCCGCGGCGCGGACCTTCTGGTGAACGGCATCCTGCTGGCGGGCTCCAGCCTGTTCGCCCTCTGGGCCTCCTTCCAGACCAGCTTCGGCCTGGCCGGGCTGATCGAAGGGCTCTCGGTGGCCGCCGCCTTCCTCACCCTGCTGCGGGGCATCGACCAGTTCCTCGCCTTTTCCCAGATGCGCCGCGAGGGCGCGCAGGGCGCGGGCTGGATGCTGGCCGCCGGGCTGATGAACGGCCTGCTGGCCATGGTCATCCTGGCCAATCCCCTGATGAGCTGGTTCGCCCTCAGCACCGTGTGGGGCGTTTACCTCGCAGCCTCCGGCGTGGCGCTGGCCGCCGGCACCCTTGCCGCCAGCCGCTCCTGAAACCGCAAAAAAGCAGCCGCACCTTTCCGGGTGCGGCTGCTTTTTTATTCCTTGTCGTTGGGGTCCGGCTCGTCGTCGGTGATGGGCATCTCCACCAGCAGCTCGAAGCGGCTCTTGTCGAACTTCAAAAGGCCCTCGTCCCGCATCTTGCACAGCTCGTTGGACATGGCGCTGCGGTCCACAAAGAGGAAGTCCGCCAGGTCCTGCCGGTTCAGGGGGATGACGAAGGTGCGGCTGCCCGCCTTGTGGTACTGGGCGGAAAGGTAGTCCTGCAAGCGCTCCCGGGTGGAGCGGCGGATGCTGTCCTCCAGCTTGCGGGTGAGGTACTGGCCCTTTTTGGCCACCGCCAGGGTCAGGTTCTGCAAAAAGCGGATCTGGGTGGGGGCGGTGAGCACGTTCTTGCGCAGCAGCCGGTCCACGCTGAGGAAGAGGATCTCCGTCTGGGCGGTGGCGGTGATCGTCACATGCAGGCGGTAGCGCCCCACGGCGGACAGCTCGCCCAGGGTGTCGCCGGCGCCCAGCACGTCCATCAGGTTGCTGTTGCCGTTGCTGTCGATGTGGAACAGGTGCACGCTGCCGGACAGGATGACCCCGATCTCGGAGAACCCGTCGCCGTCCCGCGCCACCACGGTGCGCTTTTCATACTTCATGGTGTGGGGCGACATGGTGTCGATGACGCTCAGCACCTCTTCGTCGGTCAGGTTGCGGAACAGCATATTCGCCCGCAGCACCGCCAGGTCCAGCTTCTGTTCCATCTGCTTTTTGCGCCTCCTCGCAGGCAGTTTTCTTTCTATTATTATAAAACTCCTTCCTTTTTCTGGCAAGAAGCGGCGGCCCGTTGTCTGGCAAACATACTCCGCCGCCCGCCCATGGTAGGATGAGAACAGCAAAAGAAATTTTGCAAAAAAACTGAAATCATGACTGTTTTGTCAAGGAGGTATTCTCATGTTCCAATTCTTCTGGACCCGCGCCGCATCCGTCTGGGTGGCCGCGCTGTATATCGCGATGGGCGTTCTGCTCTTCGCCTTCCCCGCCGCCACCGGCACGTTCTTCGTCTGGGCGCTGGCCGGCGGCGCTGCCGCCTACGGCGTGAGCCATCTGGTCCGCTATCTGCAGGGCCGCAAGGCCGGCGCAGCCAATCCGGGCGATCTGTTCCTCACCGTGCTGCCCGCCGCATTTTCCGTCTTCGCCCTCATCTGGCCCCAGGCCATCCTGTCGGTCCTGCCGCTGGTGCTGGGCTCCCTGCTCCTGGTGGACGGCATCGGCAAACTGCCCCTGGCCATCACCGGCCTGCGGGAACAGTTCCCCGGCATGATCCCCCTGGCCCTCTCCTCCGTCGTTCCCATCGTGCTGGGCGCGCTCATCGTCATCAACCCCTTCGCGGCGGTGCGCATCGCGGTGATGGTGTTCGGAGCCGCACTGGTGGCCGACGGCGTCAGCGACCTGGCCACCGTCATCCTGGAAAAGCGGGCCGCATCCGCGGCTCCCGGCGGCCCGGCCCTCTGAGGCCGGGCCCCGCCCCCACACCGTGAAAAGAAAGGGAATCCTATGACCTGGTTTGGCTACGCCCCCGCCCAGTGGGCACTGTTCTTCTTTTTGTACTCCTTCCTCGGCTGGGTCTGGGAGTCCTGCTATGTCTCCCTGCGGCAGGGGCGCTGGGTGAACCGGGGCTTCCTCAACGGCCCGCTGCTTCCCATCTACGGCTTCGGCGCGGTGGCCATCCTGCTGTTCACCCTGCCGGTGGCCGCAAACCCGCTTCTCGTCTTTCTGATGGGCATGACCGGCGCAACGCTGCTGGAATACGTCACCGGCTGGACCATGGAACGCCTGTTCCACGTGCGCTACTGGGATTACAGCATGTACCGCTTCAACCTGAACGGCTACATCTGCCTGCCGGCCTCCCTGTGCTGGGGCGCATTCTCCCTGGTGATGCTGCGGCTCATCCACCCGGTGGTGAGCGGCTGGGTGGCGATGCTCGCCCCCGCCGCGGCGCTGACCGCCGCGCTGGCCCTTTCCGCCTTCTTCGCCGTCGACCTGCTGGTCTCCCTGCGCCAGGCCGTGGACATGCGCAGCCTGCTGCAGAGCCTCAGCGCCAGCAGCCGCCACATCGCCCGGCTGCAAAAGCGGTACGAGGTGGAGGCCGCCTTCGCCCCCGGCGGCCTTGTCCGCGGCATCGAGACCGCCCAGAGCCGCCTGCAGGCCCTTCGCCAGCAGCGCCGCCAGCTGCTCTGCACCCTGAGCGTCGAGGCCAGCGGCGACGTGGACGCGGCCCGGCTGGTGCGGGAGGAGCTCTCCGCCATGGAGGGCCGCACCGACTCCATGTACCGCCGGGCGCTGCGCCACCTGCGGCGCAACCCCGGGGCCGTGAGCCGCCGCTGCGCCGGGGGCCTGCGGGACATGGAACCCCTGCTGCAGCCCTGACGAACAAAACCCTTTGAGAGAAAGGATGTGTGTGAGACCATGACCGACAACAAGAAATTCCTTTTGCGGGCGGCCGTCGTGCTGGCCCTTGTGCTGGGCGCGGCGGCCGCTCCCCTGCCCGCCGCCGCCGAGGAGGCGGCCTCTCGGAGCACGGCGGCCTCCGCCCCCGCGGACAGCGCCGCCGCAGCCCCCGCCGAAACGCCCGCCCCCGCTGCCGAAGGGACGGTGGCGCTGGACGAAACGAACTTCCCCGACCCGGCCTTTCTGGACTGCGTGCGCGCCTTCGACACCGACGGCGACGGCGCCCTCTCGGAGAGCGAGCGGGCGTCGGTGACCAGCCTGGATGTGCGCGCCAAGGGCATCCGCTCGCTGGAGGGCGTCGGCTTTTTCCCTGCCCTCACCCGGCTGAACTGCATCGGCAACGCCCTCACCCAGCTGCCCCTGGACCAGACCCCCGATCTGACCAACCTGCTGTGCAACGAAAACCAGCTCACCGAACTGGACCTTTCCCAGGTGCCCCGGCTGGAGGTGCTGCACTGCCACGACAACCGCATCGCCGCCCTGGACCCCTCGGCGGCCCCGCTCCTGCGGGAGCTGGCCTGCGGCGACAACCCCTTCGAAACGCTGGACGTATCCCGCAACGGAGCGCTTCAATACCTCATCTACATGGGCGGGCCCCTCAAGACCCTCACCCTGGGGGACAACGAGGCCCTGCTGGACCTCTGGTGCGCCTACACCCTGGTCACCGAGCTGGACCTGAGCCACGCGCCGAACCTGGAACTGCTGGGCATCGAGCGCAGCGACCTGGTCTTTCTGGACCTGAGCGGCAACCCCCTTCTCACCGACCTGATGGCCGGCGACAACCAGCTGCTGGGCGTCCGCGCGGGGCAGGCGGCCCCCACCGCCGTTCTGGACGGCCAGCGCCCGGTGGAGGTGCAGCTGGCTGAGGGCCAGACCACCTTCGACCTGGGGCAGCTGGGGCTGCCCATCGACCCGGCGCGCATCACCGACGTGACCGGCGCGCAGCTGGAGGGCAGCCTGCTCACCGGCCTTGCCGACGGCAGTCTGGTGACCTACCGCTACACCGACGGCTCCCTCTCCTTCACCGCGTCGCTGCAGTTCCGGGTGAGCAACGCCTGGCTGGAGCCGCTGACCATGGAAGACTGGACCTACGGCGAGGCCGCCCATCTGCCCCATGCCGACGCCCAGTACGGCGAGCCGGTGTATGAATACAGCGACAGCGAAAGCGGCGTTTTCACCTCCCGGCCGCCCACCGAGGCGGGCACCTGGTACGTGCGGGCGGTGGTGCCGCCCCAGGACGGCCACGCCGGCCTTGTGGCGGTGAAGGAATTCCACATCCTGAAGGCGCAGCCTCAATACACCGTGCCCGCCGGGCTGACGGCGGTGTACGGCAGCACGCTGGGCCAGGTGGACCCCGGCCCGGGCTTTGCCTGGGAGGCCCCGGACCAAAAGGTGGGCAGCGCCGGGCCGCAGGTCTTTGAGGCCCGCTACACCCCCGCCGACGCCGAAAACTATGAGACGGTGGAGCATGTGAAGATCCCGGTGCAGGTGCTGCCCAAGGACGCGGCGCTGCTGTGGGTCTCGCCGGTGGAAAACGCCCAGGATGCGAAAGCGCTCACCGTGCGGGACGGCGGCGCCGTTCTGAAAGAGGGCGCCGACTACACGGTGGAGACCCGCCAAAACGGCACCCGGGTGGACATCACCCTGCGCTTTCAGGGCAACTACACCGGCACGGTGCTGCGGGGCTACGAGACGGAGGGGCAGACGGTCTCGCCCGTGCGTCCAACCCCCACGCCCGCCGCGCCGGCCCCGGCCCCCGGGCAGACCGCGGCCCCTGCTCCCGCTCCGTCCCCCGCAAAGACCCCCGCGCCCCAGGCCACCCCCGCCCCCGGCGAGGGCCAGGAGGACGGCCGGCCCAGCCCCTCGCCTTCTCCCAAGCCCACTCCTTCCCCCGCGCCGACCCCCTCGCCCGCGCCCTCCGCCCCTGTTGACGAAGGCGCTCGGCCCTCCTGGGCGGGGACGCTGCTGACGTATCTGTTCTTCCAGTGCCTTCTTCTGGCGATGCTGCTCTTCACTCTGCTGAGGGCGCGCCGCTGACGAAGCCGCGCCGAAGGCCCCGCAAAAGGGGTTTTCGGCGCGATTTTTGAAAAAGGGCTTTACCAAGGCAAAAAAATGTGGTAGAATAAGCGATGCACCAAAAGGGTGCGGTCAACAAGTCGGAAACCACCCCTCAGAGATGGCTTTCCGCAGATCTGCGTCCGTAGCTCAGTTGGATAGAGCGTTCGGCTCCGACCCGGAAGGCCGCTGGTTCGAATCCAGTCGGGCGCACCACGCCGGAATGGACTTTGCTCCATTCAAAAAGCCCAGCCAAAAGGCTGGGCTTTTCTTATGCCGCTCCGTCATTCCTCCTCTTCCCCGGAAAACCCTGCTTCGCGGGCTTTCCCGGGGGCCCCGGCATTTCGCAAGCGACATATCGCTTGCGGCGATTTTTTTGCAAAAAATCATCGCGCGCTCATTCTGCTGCTCCATCTCGGCCCAAGTGCCGCCGCTTGCGCGGCGGTTGGCCTCGAAATGCGCCTGCGGGCGCAGTCGCTTCCCCGCAAAAGCAAGCCCTGTATCGCTTTCGGACCTTTTGCGCAAAACCGCCGCGCCTGTTTTTTTGGCTCTTGTGCGCCGCGGGAAAAGATGTTATAATAGTCCCGCTCCAATAGGGGCTTCGTTTGATACATTATCGCCAACAAGTGTATGCTTGTTGGCGTTTTTCGTTGCAACGCAGGAGGAAACGATGACAAACAACGACTTGACCAAAAACCGGTTTCTGGCGGGGCCCATCCTGCCGCCGCTGCTTCAGTTCGCCTTTCCGCTGATGCTCTCCCAGCTGCTGCAGGCCTTCTACGGCGGCGTGGACCTGATGGTGGTGGGGCAGTATTCCTCCACCGCCAGCGTCTCCGCCGTGGCCACCGGCAGCCAGATCATGCAGGCCCTCACCGTGCTGATCACCGGCCTGACCATGGGCGTGACCGTGCTGGTGGGCAAGGCGGTGGGCGCGGGCGACCCCGACGCGGCGGGCCGGGTTGTGGCGGGCCAGCTGCGCCTGTTCGCCCTGCTGGCGGCGGCGCTCACCGCCGGGATGCTGGCCTTCGCCCCCGCCATCGTGCAGTGGATGAACGTGCCCGCCGAGGCGGTGCCCGAGACGCTGCGCTATGTGCGCATCTGCTCGGGGGGCATCCTGTTCATCGCCGCCTACAACGGCATCAGCGGCGTGTTCCGGGGCCTGGGCAACTCCCGCTCGCCCTTTCTGTTCGTGCTCATCGCCTGCCTGGTGAACGTGGCGCTGGACCTGGTGCTGGTGGGCGGCTTCGGGATGAACGCCTCCGGCGCGGCGCTGGCCACCGTCATCGCCCAAGCCTCCAGCGTGCTGTTCTCCCTGGGCTACATGCGCCGGCACCCCCTGCCCTTCTCGGTGCGGGGCCGCCACAGAGACGTGCCCCGGGCGGTGGGCCGCATCCTGCGGCTGGGCACCCCCATCGCCCTGCAGGACTTTTTGACCACCATCTCCTTCCTCATCATCACCAGCATCGTCAACTCCCTGGGTCTGGTGGCCTCCGCCGGGGTGGGCATCTCGGAAAAACTGTACGTCTTTTTGTCCATCGTGCCCATGTCCTTCATGTCGGCGCTGTCCACCTTCGTGGCCCAGAACATGGGCGCGGGCCAGCCCCTGCGCGCCCGCAAGGCCCTGTTTGCCGCCCAGAAGGTCTCCCTGTGCTTCGGGGCGGTCATCTTCACCCTCACCTTCTGGGGCGGCGGGCTGCTGGCCGCCCTGTTCAGCCGCGACGCGGCGGTCATCGAAGCCGCCGCCCTCTATATGCGGGGCAGCGCGGCGGAACACCTGCTCAACGCCTTCATCTACTGCATGCTGGGCTACTTCAACGGCCGCGAGCGCACCACCTTCGTGATGGCCCAGGGCCTGTTCACCGCCTTTCTGGTGCGCATCCCCCTGTCCTACCTTCTCAGCCGCCTGCCGGGCGCGGGCATGCTCACCATCAGCATGGCCATCCCCGCCACGGCCCTGGTCAGTCTGGTGCTGTGCACCGGCTACCTCCTGCTGCTGCGCCGGCGGGACGGCGCCGCCGGGGCCGCGGACTGAACCGCTCTGGATTTTTTCCCCTGCCCGCCTTATGATAAAGGCAGGATCCATTCGTCCGAGGAGGCTTTTATGAAAGACGGCAGAGAACTGGATATTTCCGCCTACTGGGCGGCGGCGCTGGCCCAGCGGGCCGGCGAGATGGCGGCGTTCTTCGCGCCGGGAGCCCAGGTGCTCTGGCCCAACACCAACGAGCGCTTCACCGCCGAAGAGTTCATCCGCGCCAACTGCGAGTACCCCGGCGCGTGGGAGGGCGAAGTGGAGCGGGTGGAGGCCATGGGGCCGCTGCTCATCACGCTGGTGCGGGTGTTCGACGCCGGGCGCACCGCCTCCTTCCATGTGACCTCCTTTTTCCGGGTGGAGGACGGGCGCATCGCCGCGCTGGAGGAATACTGGGGCGACGACGGCCCGCCGCCGGCCTGGCGGCAGGCGCTGGGCATCGGGCGGCCCATCCGCTGAGGGCCGCGCCTTGCATTTTTCGTTTTCAAAGTGGTATAGTGAAAGAAGGCCGTTCCCTTTGCGGGCCGGCCTTCCTGTGTTTGGAAAGGAGTCCTTTTGATGCACATCTCCGCAGCCGCCCAAAGGCTGCCCGCGGGCGGGCGTTTCGCCCGGTTCGCGCTCTCGTCGCTGTTTTCCGCCGGGGTGGACCTGGCCGCCTTCGAACTGCTCTGCCGCCTGCTGGAGGACGCGGCGGGCGAGGCCGCGGCCATCGTTGCCGCCACCTGCATCGCCCGGGCGGCCTCCGCCCTGGTGAACCACGTCATCAACTACGTCCTGGTGTTCCACAGTCACGCCGCCCGCGGGCGGGCCACCGGCCTCTACGCCCTCATCACCGTGGGCAAGACGCTGTGCAGCGCCCTGCTGGTGGCCGCCGCCGCGGCCCTTGTGCCCGCCCTGCCCCGGCTGGGCGCAAAAATGGGCGCGGACGTGCTGCTCTTTTTCGTCAACTATCTGCTGCAAAAAGCCTTTGTCTACTGAACGGAGGGACCTTATGAAACTGCTCATCGTGCGCCACGCCGACCCGGACTACTCCATCGACTCCCTCACCCCCACCGGCTGGGAGGAGGCCGCCCTGCTGGCCCGGCGGCTGAGTAAGCTGGAGGTGGCGGCGTTCTACGTCTCGCCCCTGGGCCGCGCGAAGGACACCGCCAGCCTCACCCTGAAGGCGATGGGCCGCACCGCCACCGAGTGCCCCTGGCTGCGGGAGTTCGACGCCCCCATCCACAAGCCCGGCGCGGAAGGGCCGTCCATCCCCTGGGACTGGCTGCCCGCCGACTGGACCGCCGAGCCCCGCTTTTTTGACCGCGCCGCCTGGCTGGAGGCCGGGCCCATGGCAGAGGCGGGCGTGGCGGAGCAGTATCATTGGGTGACGCGCTCCCTGGACGAGCTGCTGGCGGCCCACGGCTACCGCCGGGAGGGGGAAATCTACCGGGCCGAGCGCCCCAATACCGACACGGTGGTGCTGTTCTGCCACTTCGGGGTGGAGTGCGTGCTGCTGAGCCGGATGCTCAACCTCTCGCCCATGGTGCTGTGGCACGGCTTTTGCGCCGCGCCCTCCTCGGTGACCACCCTCGTCACCGAAGAGCGCCGGGAGGGCGAGGCGTACTTCCGGCTGGGGGCCTTCGGCGACACCTCCCACCTTTACGCCGGCGGGCGCGAGCCCAGCTTTTCCGCCCGGTTCTGCGAGATGTACTCCCTCACCGACCAGCGGCACTGACAAAACCGAAAAAGGAGCGTTCCCTTTGCGGGGAACGCTCCTTTTTTGTTCACGCAAGACAGCGGCGGCGCAGCGCCTCCACCGGCTTTTGGAACCGCCGGGTGAGCAGCCCCACCAGCGGTATTTTTGATGAGCCTTTTTATTATAAACATGCTTGTTTTTAACAGCATCGTCCTTTTGCCACAAAACGCAAGGGGGATTTTGTGCAAAAGTTGCCCGCCCTTGTGCACCCCGCCCATGGCCGGGCCAAAAACTTCATCGCTTTTGCGGATAGCCCCCGCCGCTGTTTTCGTGTATGATTAGAAAACAGTGTTCAAGCGACGGAGAGCAGCACGAAACAGGCCCTGTTTTGTGCTGCTCTTTTTTCGTCGGGAAAGAGGTCAAAATGAAAAAGGTCCTTCGCCGCGCCGCCCTGGCGCTGGCTGTTGTTTTGGGCGCGCTGGTGCTGCTCTTTGCCGGGTATGTGGGCTATCTGCAGCTCCAGTATTACCGCATCGAGGATAACCTCGCCCTGGAGGTGGCCAGCGCCCCCGCCGAGACGCTGGCGGCGGGCGAAGAGTACACCGCCGTCACCTGCAACCTGGGCTTCGGGGCCTACGGGCCGGATTACTCCTTCTTCATGGACACCGGCGTGATGGAGGACGGCACGCCCACCCAGGGCCTTTACGGCAAGGCCCGCAGCGAGGAGGACGTGCTGGCCAACACCACCGCCGCGCTGGACGCGCTGGAAGAGCTGGACGCCGATCTGCTGCTGTTGCAGGAGGTGGACTACGACTCCCACCGCAGTTATTTTGTGGACCAGCGGCAGATGGCGCTGGACGCCTTCTCCGATTACGGCTGGATCTGGGGCCAGAACTTCCACAGCGGCTATCTTGCCTATCCCCTCACCGACCACCACGGCGTGGTGAACGCCGGGCTGCTCACCCTCACCCGCTGCGCCGCCGAGGGCGGCGTGCGCCGCAGCTACCCGGTGGACGAGAGCTTCTTCATCAAATTCACCGACCTGGACCGCTGCTTCACCGTGCTCTACCTGCCGGTGGAGGGCGCGGAGGGCCAGCTGGCCCTCATCCACAGCCACATGTCCGCCTACGACGAGGGCGGCACCGTGCGCTCGCGGCAGCTGGAGCTGCTGTGCAGCGTGATGGAAGAGGAGTACGAAAAGGGCAACTACGTCATCGTGGGGGGCGACTTCAACCACGCCCTCTACGGCACCGAGCACGCCTTCGAAAGCCAGCAGCAGTTCCCCGGCTGGGTGCAGACCCTCTCCGACGCGGACCTGCCGGAGCACTTCTCCTTCGTGGCGGCGGACAACGGCTTCGAGGTGGCCACCTGCCGCGGGGCGGACATCCCCTACGAGCCGGGGGTGAACTACACCACCGTTGTGGACGGCTTCATCGTGTCGGACAATGTGGCCGCCAGCGCCGAGAACATCGACGCGGACTTCGCCTTCAGCGACCACAACCCGGTGGCCCTCACCTTCCGCCTGGCGGCGTGAGCGAAAACAGCAAAAAGCGGACCGTGCCCAGAAGGCACGGTCCGCTTTTTGCTTTAAAACACACCGGGGTCGAGGAGGGCGTTGTACTGCACGTTCATCCGCTCCCGCTGGGGGGCGGCGGCACGCTCCAGCAGCACCTCCACCGCCTTGCGGCCCATCTCCTGCACCGGCTGCTCCATGGTGGTGAGGCCGGGCAGCGGGCGCACCAGCACCGGGCTGCGGTTCAGCGCCAGGATCTTCACCCGGGAAAAGGCGCTGTCCGGCCGCTGCATCTGCCCCAGCACCAGGCCCACCGTCTGCTCGCTGCTGATGACGTAGAGGGCGGTGTAGTCCAGCTTTTCCTGCTCGAAGCGGCGCACGAAGTCGTAGCCGCCCCGGTAGGTGTTGGGGTAATAGAAGATGCTGGCCTGGGCCTGGGGATAGGGCACGCCTCCCTGCAGCAGCGCGTCCACAAAGCCCGCCTGCTCCGCCCGGGTGTTGGTGGAGTCGGTGTCGGTGGAGAGCATGGCGATGCGCCGGTGGCCCTGTTCCAGCAGGTGGCGCACCGCCACCCGCGCCGTTTCAAAATGGGCCAGCAGCACCGAGTCGTAGTCCAGCCCTTCAATCTTGCGGTTCAAAAACACCACCGGGATGGTGATGCCCGCCACCATCTCCCGATATTCGGTGGTGTCCTCGGCGGTGACGAAGATCACCCCCGCATAGCCGCTGCGGCAGGCGTTGTTCACCGAGGCCCGCTCCACCGACAGATCGCCCCCGCTGTTGCACAGCACGAGATTCAGCCCCTTTTCGGCGGCGGTGCGGGCGATGCCCGCGATGAACCCGCCGTAGAGGGAGTAGGTGAAGTCGTTGACCACCACCAGCAGGTCGTTGCGCTTGTGCTCGGCAAGCTCGCCGTCCCGGGGTTCCACCCCCAGCTCCCGCATGGCCGTCCACACCTGCTGGGCCAGCTGGCGGCGCACCAGCGACGGGTCCCGTATCACCCGCGACACCGTCGCGCAGGACACCCCTGCCCGCCGGGCGATCTCTTTTTGGGTCACTGCCATGGCGTTTCCCTCCTGTTCTGTTTCTTTACAATAGCATTTCAGTTTCATCTGTGTCAATATTTCAATCAGAAATTTCAGATGATTTCAGGATTTTGGCCCTTTTCTCCGGCCTTTATTTCAGAAATTCCAAATCTGCGGCGCTTTTTGTGGTTTTGAGCCAATTTCTTCGGCGTACATTGTTATATATTCAACAAACTTTTGCCCTCGCTCTGAAACATTTGAAATCGTCTTGTTTTTGTCAATCTCCGATGCTAAAATCCAAAACGAACGGACCGGGGCGGTGCGCGCAGCCCGCGGCAGCATACATCAAACAAGCAAAGGAGACATGCAGCGATGGAATATATCAACGTCCGCGGGCTGGACAAGCCCGTGCCCCGGCTTATTTTCGGCACCGCCTGGTTCAGCCTGGACGCGGAGGCCGAAGCCCACAAGATGATGGACCTGTATGTGGAGCGGGGCGGCACCATGATCGACACCGGCCGCTACTACGGCAAGGGCAACGGCATCGCCAAGAGCGAAGAGATCCTGGACCGCTGGCTGCGCTCCTCCGGCGTGAAGCGGGAGGACATCATGATCAGCGACAAGTGCTGCAACTGCCTGATCGACCGCAAGGGCGTGCTGCACGAGGAGTTCGTGCGGGTGAGCCCCACCTTCATCCAGGAGGACCTGATGTACAGCCTGGACCGGGTGGGCGTGGACTACTTTGACCTTTACATGATCCACCGGGACGACCCCCATGTGCCGGTGCCCGACCTGATGGACAAGCTGGAAGAGCTGCGCATCGCGGGCTACTTCAAAGCCTACGGCATCAGCAGCTGGCAGCCCAGCCGGGTGCAGGAGGCCATCGACTACTGCAAGCGGATGAACTACCGCGGGCCGTCGGTGTCCAGCCCGTCCTACAGCCTGGTGCACGCCAAATACAACCGCTGGCCCGGCACCTGGTACGCCGACGACGAGTTTGCCCGCTGGCACAAGGAGCACGACATCGCCCTGTTTGCCTGGGCGGCCCAGGGCGCGGGCTTCTTTGTGGACCCGCTGCTGCCCGCCTACGACCCGGAGAAGGCCCCCATGGTGACCAAGGAGTCCTTCCTCACCGAGGAGAACTTCAAGCGCCGGGAGCGCGCGCTGGAGCTGGCCAAGGTGCACGGATGCAGCGGCGTGAACATCGCCCTGGCCTATGTGCTCAGCCAGGACCTGCCGCTGGCGGCCCAGATCGGGCCCCAGAACCTGTGGGAGCTGGACGACTGCATCAAGACGCTGGACCTGCGCCTCACCGAGGCGGAACTGGCCTATCTGCGCCTTGAGCGGGACACCTGGGCCGACTGACGGCCCGCCGGGAGGGGGAAAAACGATGAACAAACAAACCTTTAAATTCCACTATGGCTATGTGGTGCTGCTGGCCACCATCCTGATGAACGTCTACTACGCCTGCTCTTACAGCGTGGTGAGCCAGTTCATGGCGCCCATCCTGGAGACCCACCCCGAGATCAGCCGCACCCAGTTCTCGCTGGTGTTCTCCATCCACTCGCTCTCCAGCGCGCTGTATCTGACCCAGTTCGGCAAGGTCAACCAGCTGCTGAAAAGCAAGAACGTGCCGGTGCTGGGCGGCCTGGGGCTGGCGGTGGGCTTCTTCATCTACGCCACCGCATCCAACATCTACCTGTTCTATTTCGGCGCGCTGCTGGTGGGCCTTTGCGCGGCCTTCTTCTCCTCCGCCATCACCATCACCCTGCTGAACCGCTGGTTCGACAAGGGCCAGGCCACCCTGCTCTCCGTCTCCATGACGCTGGGTGCGCTGGGCGGCACCGTGGGCAGCCGGGTGGTGGGCGGCCTCATCGGCTCGGTGGGCTATGCCGCCACTTTGCGGGGGCTGGCCATCGGCATGGTGGCGGTGACGGTGGTCATCCGCCTGCTTTTGCAGCGCGAGCCCGCCCCCAAGGCGGCCGCCGCCGGCGTGAAGGCCCAGGAAAAGGAGCTGCCCGGCGTGACCCTGAAACAGGCCATGAAGACCTACAACTTCTACGCCATCCTGGGTGTGTTCCTGCTGTTCGGCATGTGCTTTTACGCCACCTACACCAACCTGTCGGTCTACATGTCCGACCTGGGCTTCGACCCCTCGCTGGTGGGCTCCATCTTCGGCATGATCTTCCTGGTGAACGCCATCACCATGATCCCCGGCGGCGCGGTGGCCGACTGGCTGGGCTGCCGGGTGACCATGATCGCCCTGATCTGCGTGTTCGTGGGCTGCGTTGCGGTGATGGCCTTCACCACCCCCGGCCCGGCGCTGATGTATCTGGTGTGCGTGCTGATGGGCGTGGCCTATCTGTTCCCCAAGGTGCTCTCCTGCGCCATGGTGAACAGTGCCTTCGGCCCGAAGGACTCCGCCACCTTCACCGGCTGGATCCAGGCCATGATCTGCGTAGGCGCCTTCATCGGCAGCCCCATCCTGAACGCGGTGTATGACCTCACCGGCTCCTACAGCGGCGCCTTCATCGCCATGATCCCCGCCATGCTGCTGTGCGCGGTGCTGGGCTTCACCGGCATCGCCAAGGTCAAGGGCTGGTAAGCGCCGGCCCGAAAGGAGCGAACCATGGACTTTCTGGGCATTCTGGGCATCGCCGCCGGCTTTGCCCTGCTGATGCTGCTGACCTACCGGGGCTGGTCGGTGTATCTGGCCAGCTTTGCCGGGGCGGCGGTGGTGGTGCTGTGCGCGGGGCTGCCCCTGGCCGAAACGCTGACGCAGAAATACATCGGCGGCATCGGCTCCATCGTGACCAGCCTGCTGGGCATGTTTCTGTTCAGCTCGGTGATGGCCCAGCTCTACGCCGACAGCGGCGCCGCGGTGTCGCTGTCCCGGGCGATGCAGCGGCTGTTCCTGCGGGGGCCGCTGGGGCCCAGGGGCCGGCGGCGGATGAGCCTGCTGGTGGTGATCTTCGCCTCGGCGCTCATCTGCTACGGCGGCGTGAACGCGGCGGTGGTCATCATCACCGTCTACCCCATCGCCCTGTCGGTGTTCGAGAGCTGCGGCATCCCCCGCCGCTTCGTGCCGGGGGTGCTGCTGGGCGGCTGCGTCACCTTTGCGCTGAGCGGGCCGGGCTCGCCCCAGCCCACCAACCTCATCCCCGCCTCCCTGCTGGGCACCAGCCCTGCGGCGGGCCTTGTGCCCGGCCTTACGGGCATGGCGGTGGAGGTGGTGGTCTGCCTGCTGGTGCTGGACTGGATGATCGAGCGCGCGGTGCGCCGGGGCGAGACCTTTGAGCCCGCCGCCCAGCCGGACGCGGCCGCCTCCGCCCAGGTGCGCCGCCCTCCCGCGGCGCTGGCACTGGCGCCGCTGGCGGTGCTGTTCCTGCTGTTCAATCTGGCCGGGCTGGACATTCTGCTGTGCACCCTGGCGGGCGCCGTCTGCGCGGCGGCTCTCTTTTACCCCTGGCTGGACGGATACCGGGCGCTGCGCCGCTGCATCAACGAGGGGCTCGCCTCCTCGCTGGCGCCGGTGGGCAGCATCGGCGCGGTGTGCGGCTTTGCCGCCTGCGTGCAGAGCGTGCCGGTGTTCGAGCGGCTGGTGGACGCCATCGTCCACTGGTCCATCGACCCCTATCTTCTGTGCATGGTGTCGGTGGCGCTGCTGTGCGCCCTCACCGGCGGGTCCACCACCGGCCAGTCCATCGCGCTGCCCATCGTGGCGCCGCTGCTGGAAAGCCGGGGCATGGCCCCCGCGGTCATCCACCGGGTGGCGGCCTTCTCCGCCACCACGCTGGACTCCCTGCCCTACAGCGGCACCATCCTGATGACCGTTCATCTCTCCGGGGTGCGGATGAAGGACGCCTATCCGGCCATCTTCGTCTCCACCACCCTGGCCACCGCCTTTGCCTCCGCGACGGTGACGGCCCTTCTGTGGCTGTTCCCCGCGCTGGCGTGAGGCCGGGGTCTTCCTTTTCTGCTCTTGCCGGGCTTTTGGGGCGGGCTTTGGGTGTTTGCACGCCCGAAGGGCCCGGGCGGAGATATACCATCCAGGTGCGGCGGCGGAGCGTTTTGCTCCGCCGCTGCGCTTTTTTTGCCCCTTTCGTTTGACCGGGGCCAAAAGGGGTGTATACTGAAGACAAGACACCAAAAAGGAGGTAGTCGCCATGTGCACCAGCATCGCTTTTTTTGAGCAGAAACTTTTCGGACGCAACCTGGACCTGGAGGTATCCTTCGGGCAGCGGGTGGTCATCGCGCCCCGTTCCCTCGCCTTTCCCTTCGCCCACCGCCCCGCCCTGACGGAGCACTACGCCATCGTGGGCATGGCCAGCGTGGCCGGCGGCCTGCCTCTTTTTGCCGAAGGCATGAACGAGAAGGGCCTTTACATGGCCGGGCTGAATTTCCCGGGCAACGCCCACTACTTTGCCGACGAGGGGGCCGAACCCAATCACCTTGCGCCCCACGAGCTGTTGTGGCTGGTGCTGGGCAGCTGCGCGTCCCTGGCCGAGGCCAAAGCCCTGCTGGAAGAGGTGACCGTGTGCGCCATCCCCTTCGCGCCGGGGCTGCCTCTGGCCCCGCTGCACTGGCATGTGGCGGACGCCACCGGCGCGCTGGTGGCGGAGTCCACCGCCGACGGCCTGCACCTCTACGAGGACAAGGCCGGAGTGCTCACCAACAACCCGCCCTTCCCCTTCCACCAGACCAATCTGGCCAACTACATGAACCTCTCCCCCCGCCAGCCGGAGAACCAATTCGCGCCGGGCCTGCCCCTGGCCTGCTTCGGCCAGGGCATGGGGGCCATCGGCCTGCCGGGGGACGCCTCCCCCGCCTCCCGCTATGTGCGGGCGGTGTTCTTCAAGGAGAACGCCGGCTTCCCCGCCGACCGGCCCGGTCAGGTGATGGAGTTCTTCCACGTTCTCGAGGGCGTGGCCATGGTGCGGGGCAGCGTCGTCACGCCGGAGGGCGCGCTGGACGAGACCCTCTATTCCAGCTGCATCGACGGCGTGGAGCACGTCTACTACTGGCGCACCGCCGGGGCCAGCCGCATCAGCGCGGTGCGCATGACCGGGGAGGCCTGCCGGGGCGGCAAGCTGCTGGCGGTGACCCCCGAGGACACCCCCGCCTTCGCCTTCACCGAGCCCCAGCCGCTGGCCTGAAAGGAGTTCTCCATGAAAGAGCCCCTCTTCACCGCCGCCGGCGAGGCGCTGCCCGCCCTGCCCTGGCCGGACTATCCCCGGCCCCGGCTGCGGCGGGAGAGCTTCCTGAACCTGAACGGCCGCTGGCAGTTCGCGGTAAACCAAAGCGGCGAGGCCCCCGCGGCCTATGACCGGGACATCCTGGTCCCCTTCTGCCCCGAGAGCAGCCTCTCGGGCATCGGCGAGCACTTTGCCGAGGGCAGTTTTCTCTTTTATCGCCGCGTCTTCTCCCTGCCCGACGGCTTCAATGCCGGGCGGGTGCTGCTGCACGCGGACGGGGCGGACCAGACCCTCGACTGCTTTTTGAACGGGCGGCGGCTGGGCAGCCACACCGGCGGGTATGAGGCCGCCGAATTCGAGCTGACCGGCGCGCTTTTGCCCGGCGAGAACGAACTGGTGCTGCGCATCACCGACGACCTGCGGAGCCATGTACAGCCCTACGGCAAGCAGGTGGAGCGGCCCGGCGGCATGTGGTACACCCCGGTCAGCGGCCTGTGGCAGACCGTCTGGCTGGAGAGCGTGCCGCAAACCTACATACGGCGGGCGGACTTTGCCTGCACCCTGGACGAGGCGGTGCTGGACGTGGGGGACGAGCGCCTTTTTGGCACCGTGACGGTGGCCGACCCGGACGGGGCCTTCACCGCCCCGCTGGAAAAGGGCCGGGCGGTGCTGCGGCCGGAAAAGCCCCGCCGCTGGAGCCCGGAAGCGCCCTTCCTCTACCCCGTCGTCATCCAGGCGGGAGCCGACAGAGTGGAGAGCTACTTTGCCCTGCGCACCCTGGAAGTGAAGACGGCGGGCGGCCATGCCCGCCTCTGCCTCAACGGCGCGCCCTGTTTTTTCCACGGGGTGCTGGACCAGGGCTACTGGAGCGACGGCATTTTTACGCCTGCCAGCCCTGCGGCTTATGACGAGGACATCCTGGCCATGAAGGCCCTGGGCTTCAACACCCTGCGCAAGCACATCAAGGTGGAGCCGCCCCTCTTCTACTACGCCTGCGACCGCCTGGGCATGGCGGTGTTCCAGGACATGGTGAACAACGGGGACTACAATTACCGGCGGGACACAGTGCTGCCGAACCTGGGCTTTCAGACCCGCCGCGGCGACGAGAAAATGCACCCCGACCCGGAAACCCGGGCGGCCTTTCTGGCGGGGATGGAGACGACGGTGGCGGCGCTGAAAAGCCACCCCTGCGTGGTCTACTGGACCATCTTCAACGAGGGGTGGGGGCAGTTCTGCTCCACAGCCGCTTATCGAAAGCTGCGCTCGCTGGATGCCAGCCGCTTCATCGACTCCACCTCCGGGTGGTTCCGCTGCGGCGAGACCGACGTGGACAGCCGCCACGTCTACTTCGGGCCGTGGAATTTGAAGGCGGGTGAAAAGCCGCTGGTGCTCACCGAGTTCGGCGGGCTGACCCTGCCGGTGGAAGGGCGCCTGCAATGCCCGGGCCGCAGCTACGGCTACGGGGCCTGCAAGAGCGCCGAAGAACTGGAGCGGCGGGTGCTGGCCCTCTACGAAAAGCGGGTGCTGCCGCTGGTGGAACAGGGCCTGTGCGCCGCCATCTACACCCAGCTCAGTGACGTGGAGGAGGAGGTGAACGGCCTGCTCACCGCCGACCGGAAGGTGTGCAAGCTGAAAGCGGACCCCATGCGGGCGCTGGCAGAGCGGCTGGCGGAAGCGGCAAACGCCTCCTGCCGGGAGCCGTCCGCCCCTGCCCGGTAAAACCGCCGAAAAAAACGCGGCCTGTCAAAAGACAGGCCGCGCTTTTTTATTTCTTTTTCATCTCGTTCTGCTCGTAGTCCCGCAGGGAGGCCAGCGCCTTGGGCGCCAGGGGCAGCAGGGCGATCATGTTGAAGATGGTCATGAGGCCGATGCCCACGTCCCCCAGGTCCCACACGAACTGGTAGGCCGCAAGGCCGCCCACAAAGAGCATGACCAGAGCCAGCAGCTTGTAGGCCGTCTGGCTGCGCCAGCTGTCGCCGAAGAGGTAGGCCACGTTGGAGCGGGCGTAGAAGAGGATGCCCAAAAAGGTGGAGAAGCTGAACAGCCACAGCACCACCGCGATGAACACCACGCCGAACGCCCCCAGATGGTGGCCCATGGCCGCCTGCAGCAGGTCCATGCCCTCCAGCCCCTGGGTGAGGGAGGCGGGGGTGAGCAGCATGACCATGGCGGTGCAGCTGCAGATGAGCAGGGTGTCGATGAACACGCCCAGCGCCTGCATCAGGCCCGCCTTGGCCGGGTGGCTCACATGGGCGGCGGCCGCCGCGCAGGGGGCGGAGCCGGAGCCCGCCTCATTGGAGAAAAGGCCGCGCTTCGCGCCGTTCATGATGACCGCGCCAAGGCCGCCGCTCACCGCCTGCCGCAGGCCGAAGGCCTCGGAGAAGATGCGGCCGAACACCGCCGGCAGCTGCTGAACGTTGAGCAGGATGATGACCAGGGTGATGAAGAAGTAGCAGGCGGCCATCAGCGGCACCACCACGTCCAGCACCTTGACGGTGGCGTTGCGCCGCAGCACGATCACCGCCGCCACCGCCACCAGCGCCACGGTGGACCAGATGGGCGGGATGTTGAAGGCGTTCTCGAAGGAGGAGGAGATGGAGTTGCCGATGACCTGGCTGATGCCGCACCAGCACACAAGGCCGGAAACGGCGAACAGCACCGCCAGCACCGAGCGGCGCTTGCCTTTTGCGAAAAGGGCGTGGAGATAGTAGGCCGGGCCGCCCCGCCAGCCGCCGTAGAGGGGGTCTTTTTCCTTGTAGAGCTGGGCCAGGGTGGCCTCGATGAAGGCGGTGGAGGAGCCCAGCAGGGCGATGAGCCACATCCAGAACACCGCGCCCGCGCCGCCGGCGCTGATGGCTGCCACCACGCCCACCAGATTGCCCATGCCCACCCGGCAGGCGGTGGAGACGATGAGGGCCTGCACGCCGGACAGCCCCTCCGCCCCCGGCTTTTTGTTGTTTGCCATGGTGATGCGCACCATCTCCGGGAACAGCCGGAAGGGCAGAAAGCGGGTGCGCAGGGTGAAATACACCCCCGCCGGCAGCAGGATGAGCACCAGCAGAGAAACGCCCAGGCTGCTGCCGCCGGGCAGCGGGATGCGGAACAGATCGCCCCACAAAAAATTATAGATCGCGGTCAGAAGGGCCATGGAAAAATTCCTTTCAGATACGGCCAAAGGGCCGCTTGTCGTGCATTTTATCAGTATACGCGGCCCCTGCCGCCTTTGCAAGCCTTTGGGGCAAAAAAGGGCCCTTCCCCGCCGGGGAAGGGCCTTGCGTCTTTTCTTATGTCCGGAAGCACTTTTTCAGCGCCCGGTATTCGCCCAGGGCCAGCAGGGTGCCGTCCTTGGGAAGCACGGTGTACGGGGTGATCTGGGCGTCGATGGCGCCCTCCCGCTTGACCGCCAGCAGGTTGATGTTGTGGATGCGGCGCACGTCGATCTCGCCGACGGTCTTGCCCGCCCACTCGGCGGGCACTTCCACCTCCACGATAGCGTTGTCGGCGTCCAGCTCGATGTAGTCCAGAAGATGGTCGGAGCCATAGCGCACCGCCGCCCACTTAGCCAGCTGCTTTTCGGGGTAGAGCACCTCGTCCGCGCCGTTGCGCAGAAGGAACTTGGCCTGCACGTCCCGCTCGGCCCGGGACACCACCTTCTTTGCCCCCAGCTCCTTGAGCAGCGAGGTCGTTTCCAGCGAGCTTTGGAAATTGTCGCTGATGGCCACGATGCAGACATCATAGTTGCTCACGCCCAGCTCCTGCAAAAATTCGCCGTTGGTGCTGTCGCCGATCTGGGCGTTGGTGACCACGTTGAGCACGGCGTTCACCTTTTCCTCGTCGTCGTCCACCGCCATGACCTGATGGCCCTGGGCGTTCAGCTGCATGGCCAGATGGCGGCCGAAGCGGCCCAGGCCGATGAGCAAAAAGGATTTCATGGAAAAACTCCTCCTTTAACCGATGGTGATGCGCTCCTGCGGGAGCTTGCTGCCAGTCTTGGCAGCGCCCGCCAGCGCGGCGTAGATGAGGGTGAGGCCGCCCACGCGGCCCATGTACATCAGGAAGATGAGCACCCCCCGGGAAACAAGGCCGAGGCTGGGGGTCAGCCCCAGGGAGAGGCCCACCGTGCCCACCGCCGAGGCGGTCTCAAACAGACAGTCGGCCAAAGGCAGCCCCTCCACCGAGCTGATGATGAAGCCGCCGAAGAAAAACAGGGTGACATAGAGCAGCAGGATGGCCGCCGCGTCGCAGGAGGCCTTGACGCTGATGCGCCGGCCGAAAAAGCGGCCTTCCTCCCGCCGCCGGAACACGGCGATGGCGTTGGCGAAGAGCACCGCCACGGTGGTGGTCTTCATGCCGCCGGCGGTGGACCCCGGCGAGCCGCCGATGAGCATGAGCACGATGGTCACCGCCACGGCAAGGCCGCTCAGAGAGGTGAGGTCGGCGGTGTTGAAGCCGGCGGTGCGGGGGGTGACGGACTGGAACAGGCTCATCCACACCCGCTCGCCCAGGGGCAGGGCGGAGAACTCGTCGAAGAAGAACCACGCCGCCGGCGCCACGATGAGCACCGCCGTGGTGACCAGGATGACCTTGCTCTGCATGCGGTAGTGGTGCAGGCGGAATCCGTTGGTGCGGATGTCGTCCCAGGTGAGGAAGCCGATGCCGCCCACCACGATGAGGCCCATGATGACCAGGTTCACCACCGGGTCGGCCCGGTAGGCGGTGAGGGAGGCGTATTCCGCGCCCGGCGCGCCCATCAGGTCGAAGCCCGCGTTGCAGAAGGCGGAGATGGAATGGAACACCG
This sequence comes from Candidatus Allofournierella excrementavium, assembly GCF_048526665.1. NCBI lineage: Bacteria > Bacillati > Bacillota > Clostridia > Eubacteriales > Oscillospiraceae > Allofournierella > Candidatus Allofournierella excrementavium. Next base: position 84,505 of record NZ_DBGFPE010000026.1, on the reverse strand, counting down.
CCATCCAGACGCCTCTGAGGCCGAAATCCCGCACGAACACCGGCGCAAGGCAGGCCGCGCCGATGCCCTCGATGAGGAACACCGCCCGCAAAATGAAGCCGGTGAGCCGCACGATGCCGCCCACCTTGGGGGCGGAGATGGCCTCCTGCATGGTGCCCCGCTGCATCAGCGAGATGCGCCGCCCTGCCAGCAGGGCGATGGCCGAGGCCACCGTGACCACCCCCAGGCCGCCGATCTGGATGAGCAGCAGGATGACCGCCTGCCCGAAATACGACCAATAGGTGGCGGTGTCCTGCACCACGAGGCCGGTGACGCAGACCGCCGAGGTGGCGGTGAAGAGCGTCTCGTCAAAGGGAGTGACGCGGCCACTCTGGGAAGCAAAGGGCAGCATCAGCAGCAGCGCCCCCGCCAGAATGACCGCAGCGAACAGAAGGATGATGATCTGAAAACTCGTCAGACGCCGCAACGGCGCAATGTCCATTTTAAAAGCCTCCGTTTTTTTGCCGGGCCTGAGGGGCCCCGGCTTTGGGTCTTTATCCCACAGTATACCCCATTCGATGCCGGTTGTGAAGAGCATTTTTCGTAAAATTTTTCCCGCGGGCAAAAGGGCGGGGCGGCGCGGCGCGCCGCCCCGGTTTCAGGGGGTTTTTTCCTCCAGGTCGCGGGCGGTGACGGCCCGGTAGGGCAGCCAGACATAGTGGCCGTCCTCCAGCTCCACCGCCCCGGCGGGGTCGGAGCCGTCGGCCAGCGCCAGCACCAGGTCCAGCATGGCCCGGGCGATGCCCGCGCCGTCGTTGCGCACGGTGCCGTAAAGCTCCCCCGCCGCCACGGCCTCCAGGGCGGGGGCGGTGGCGTCCACCCCCACCACCAGCGGCAGGTCCTCCTCCGCCTGCTTGACGGCGTCGATGGCCCCGAGGGCCATGTCGTCGTTGTTGGCGAACACCACCTCGATGGCCTCCCCCATCCCTTCCTCCAGCCACTGCCGGGCCTTGGCCATGGCCTGGCCCCGCTTCCAGTTGGCGGTGTCGCTGGCCAGCTTTTCCACCGCCACCCCCGCGTCGGTGAGGGTCTTGACGGCGTACTCGGTGCGCAGCATCGCGTCCTGGTGGCCGGGCTCGCCCTCCAGCATCACATACTGCAGCACCCCGTCGCCGTTGCGGTCCAGGGCGGGGTCGGTCTGCCATGCCTCCAGCACCAGCCGCCCCTGCAGAACGCCGCCCTCCTCCGCCTTTGCGCCCACATAATAGGCGTGCTCCCAGCGCAGCATGTCCTCCGCCACCGGCTGGCGGTTGAAGAAGATGAGGGGCACGCCCGCCTTCTGGGCCTTGTCGATGAGCACGGCGGCGGCGGTGCGGTCCACGATGTTGACGCACAGCGCGTCGCACCCGCGGCCGATGAGGCTGTCGATCTGGTCCAGCTGGGTGGTCTGGTTCGAGCGCCCGTCCACCACCGACAGGTTGATGCGCAGGTCCCGGGCCTGCTCTTCCTCCCGGGCCATCCGCTCCAGCTCGGCGGCGATGGTGGCGATGAAGGTGTCGTCCTGGGTGTAGAGGGCCACCCCCACCCGCAGCACCGGGGGCTCCGTTTCCGCCGTGCCGCAGCCGGCGGCCAGCGCCGCGCAGGCAAGGGCCGCGGCCGCCTTACGAAGCCACCGGGAACAGCAGCTTTTGATTGTCCGGTTCATAGATGTCCTCCCCCCGCAGGATGGAAAAGGCCAGCGGCTGGGGCTGCCAGTCTTCGCCCCGGGCGGTGCGCACCGCCCCTTCCACCGCCAGATACCCCGCGGCAAAATCGCTCCACACCGCGCTGGCGGCAAGGCTGCCCCGCTCCAGCGCCGCGGCGATGGGCCCGGTGGAGCCCACGCCGTAGAGGGCGGGGGCAAGGCCCAGTTTTTCCTTGGCGGCAGCCGCCGCCTCGGTGGCCGACGGCTCGAACAGCAGCACCGCCGCCGCGTCCGTTCCGGCCAGCGCCGCTTCCAGCGCGCCCTCCCCTTCCGGGGCGGTCTCGATGACCTGAGCGCCCGCCTCTTCCAGCGCCGCCTTGGCGGCGGCAAGGCGCGCGCTCACCCCCGCCGAGCCGGGGACGCTGTTCACCAGCAGCACCGGCCCCGCCGGCGCGTCCACCAGGGCCGCGGCGGCCAGCGCCCGGCCCAGGGCCTCGTTGTCCGGGCAGACGGAGGCCGCCCCGCCGGCGGATTCCAGCGTGATGACCGGCGCGCCGGGCCCGGCGGGCAGCTCGCCCGCCGGGATGACCACCAGCACGTCCGCCCCCCGCTGGGCCTCGTAGCCCATCAGGCGGGCCTGCTCGGCGGCATCGTTCTCCGCCGAGAGGGTCACGATGCGCACCTCCGCCCGCAGTTCGCCCGCCGCCTGCTCCATGCCGAGGCGGGCGTTGGCCCAGTCGGAGCCGTCGGTGCTGCGCAGGATGACCGACACCTCCACCGGCTCGCCCTCCCGCCGGGCAAAGGGCAGCTGGGGCCAGGCCAGCGTCAGCGCCACCGCCGCCGCCAGCGCCACCAGCACCAGCAGCTGCCACAGCGCGTTGCTCCTTTGTTTTTTCATGGCTCTTCCTCCCGTTGCAGCTGCGCGGCCTCCTCGGCGGTGAGGGCGGGCAGCCGGATGCGCACGGTGGTGCCCTCGTCCGGCTCGCTGAACACCTCAAGGCCGTAGCCTTCGCCGAAGGTCAGCCGGATGCGCCGGTGGACGTTGCGCACCCCGATGCCCGACCCGCTGGACCGGGTCTGGGGCCGGCTCTCGTCCAGAAGGCGCTCCACCACCTCGGGGGGCATGCCCACGCCGTTGTCGCTCACGTCGATGACCAGATCGCCGCCGTCCCGCTTTGCGGTGACGGTGATGCGCCCGTCCTCCTCGCAGCCGGCCATGCCGTGGTAGATGGCGTTCTCCAGCAGGGGCTGCACGATGAGCTTGAGGGTGTAAAGGCCCTCGGTGCCTTCTTCGGCGCGCACCGAGGCGGTGAACTTGTCCTGATAGCGGATCTGCTGGATGGTCATGTAGTGGCGGGCGTGCTCCAGTTCGTCCGCCAGGGGGATGAAGCTGCGCCCGCGGCTCAGGGCGATGCGGAACAGCCGCGCCAGCGAGGTGACCATCTGGATGGCCTCGTCGTAGCGGCCGGCCTCGGTCATCCAGATCACCGAGTCCAGGGTGTTATAGAGGAAATGGGGGTTGATCTGGCTTTGCAGCACTTCCAGCTCGCTGCGGCGCTTGCGCTTTTCCTGCAAAATGATGTCGTCCATCAAATGGCGCATGGTGGACACCATCGACGCGATGGAGTGGGCCAGCCGCCGCACTTCGTAGCAGCCGTCCTCTTTGATGGCCACCTCCCGGGCCCCGGCCTCCAGCTCCTTCACCGACTGCTCCAGCCGGCGGATGGGGTCGGAGATGCGCGCCGAGATGCGGAAGTTCAGAAAGGCCATCAAAAAGGCCGAGAACAGCAGCATGGACAGGCCGAACAGGAAGATGTAGCCCCCGTCGTCCCCCGCGCCGGCGCGGGGCACCACGCCCACCAGCTTCCAGCCGGTGTAGCCCACCGTCTTGACGGTGACCAGCCTTCTTTCCCCCTCGAAGGTCTCGGTGTGGGTGCCGTCGGCCAGGGACGCGGCGGCCAGATTGTTCTCGGTGTCCAGCCCCGCGTAGATGAGCTGCTGGCGGGGGTGGTAGATGAGTTCGCCGGAAGCGTCGGTGAGGTAGATGTAGCCGCCGCCCGCCAGCTCCACGTCCCGGCAGACCTGCTCGATGCCGGAAAAGCCCATGTCCACCAGCAAAACGCCGCTGTAGGTGCTGCCCTCTCTTGTGAGCTGCACATACCGGCTCAGGGACACCACCCAGCGGAAGTTCTCGTCCGGGTCGGCGAACAGGCGCTGGATGTGGGGGGTGGAAAAATGCAGGTTCTCCATCTTGTCCAGCGCCGCCTGATACCAGTCGGAGGAGGCGGGGTCCGCCCCTTCCTTCAGGGCGGTGAGGGGGGTGCCCGCCACCAGCGCGCCCTTGCTGTCGAACACGGCGATGGAGACCAGCTCGTCCCGGTTCTCCTCGTACAGCAGCTCCATCCCCTCGTCCAGGCTCTGGGTGGCAAGGTCGGCATTTTTGATGATGCGGTAATACATGGTGTCGCTCACCCGCATCATCCGGCGCAGGTAGCTGTCCATGTTCATGTTCACCTGGCCCAGCACCCGCTCGGTGTTCTCCCGCACCAGCTGCTCGGTGCCCGCGGAGTAGCGCCAGACAAGGCTCAGCCCCATGAGCACCATGCCCGCCACCGCGGCCACGGTGAAGGACAGGGAGATGACCATCTGGATGCTCATGGTGCGGTAGCGCCCCGAGAGGGACGCCGCCGCCCGGGCGAAGAGTTTTTTCACGCGATGCTCCCTCCCTTGCCGAAAACTGCCGCCTTCAGGTCTGGCCCGCCCGGTACTTGGAGGGGGTCACGCCGAAGTGGCGCTTGAACACATAGCTGAAATAGTTGGGGTCGGCGTAGCCGGTGCGCTGGGCGATGAGGTAGGTCTTTTCCTCGGTGTCGCGCAGCAGGCGCGCGGCTTCGTTCATCCGCTGCTCGGTGACGCAGGCGGTGAAGCTCTGGCCGGTCTCCCGCTTGAACAGGGTGGAAAAATAGGTGGGCGAAAGGTGCAGGTGCTCGCACACCGCCTCCACCCCCAGGCCGCTGTCGGCAAAGTGGGCGGCGATGTAGGCCTTGGCCTCGTCCACCGTGCGGCCGGCGCTGTCGGTGCGGCGGCGCCCCAGCAGCTCCCGCAGGCGGCGGCAGCGCTCGGTGAGCCACTCCCCCAGCCGGTCCAGGCTGGCGAACTGCGCCGCGGGCACCGCGCCCGCGAAGCCCGGCCCGAACACGTCCTCCACCTCCACGCCGCCCGACCGGGCAAGGCGCACCAGGCAGGTGACGATCTCCAGCACATACAGCTGGCACTGGGCGGGCGGCAGGCGGCTGGCCCGCACCCGGTCCAGAAGGCCGTGGAGGGTGGCGTCCAGCTGCTCTTCGGTGCCCAGCTTCACCGCCGTGGCCAGGGCCCGCTGGTCCTCGTCGTCCAGCAAAAGGCGCAGGCTTGCGTCCGGCTCCAGGTCCCCGATGTAGAGCACCCGGCCCCCGCCCATCAGCAGGCGGTAGTCCAGGGCCGCGATGGCCCCTTCCATGGACTGGCGCACCTGCCCCGCCGTGGCGCACAGCTGGCCCAGGCCCACTGTGAGGCCAAGCCCCAGGCAGCTGGGGGCCAAAGCGCACAGCCGCTCCAGCTCCGCCATCAGCGGATAGAGCTGGTCCGCGTTTTCAAGCCCCGCCAGCAGGGCCACCGCGTCGTTGTAGAGCAGGGTGCGCAGCCAGCAGCCGGGCAGCTCGAAGTGCTCCTCCACAAAGGAGCGCACCGACAAAAGCAGCAGTTCGTCCCGCTCGGCGCCCTCGCCCGCGGCGGGCAGGTCCATCTGCACCATCGCCGCGGCCCAGGGGCCGGCGGGCAGTTCCAGTTCGTAGCGGGCGGCCCGCTCGCTCAGCTGGTCCGGGGGGATGCGCCCGTCCAGCAGGCGGGCGAAGAACAGCTCCCGCAGCACCGGCAGGCTCTCCTCGTAGCGGCGGCGCAGCGCCTCCATGTCCCGCCGCTGCTGGCGCTGGGCCTCCAGCTGGGTGCGCAGGCCCGCCAGCACTTCCTCCAGTTCCCGGGCGTTCACCGGCTTCATGATGTATTCCGAAACGCCCATGCTCACCGCCTGGCGGGCGTATTCAAAGTCGTCAAAGCCGGAAAACACCACGAGTTTGGCCGCGGGCAGCTCCCGCCGCAGCCGGCGGCAGAGCTCCAGCCCGTCCATGAAGGGCATCTTGATGTCGGTGAGCACCACGTCCGGGCGTATCTGCTCCGCCAGTTCCAGCGCCTCGGCGCCGTTTTCCGCCTCGCCCGCCAGAACGAACCCCTGCGCCGCCCAGTCGATCTTGCGGCTGATGCCCTGGCGGATCTCCGCCTCGTCGTCTGCCAAAAGGACCCGATACTGTTCCATCCTGCGCCCTCCCTTTCGCTCTCAGTATACCATACCCGCCGTGCCTTGAAAACCGCAAAAAGGGCGCCCTTTGCAGGGCGCCCTCGGCGTTTTGGAAAAGGCTTATTTCTTGACCAGATACTTGCGCATATCCAGCGCGCAGGCGAACAGGATGATGCCGCCCTTGATGGCATACTGGAGGTTCTGGTCCATGCCCACCAGGGGCAGGGCCACGAAGATGAGGCGCAGCATGATGACGCCGATGATGATGCCGCTGACCTTGCCGATGCCGCCCACGAAGGACACGCCGCCGATGACGCAGGCGGCGATGGCGTCCAGCTCGTAGTTCACGCCGGTGTTGGCAGTGTTGGAGGCCACGCGGGCGGACTCAACAAAGCCGGCCCAGCCGTACATCGCGCCCGCCAGGGCGAACACCATGATGGTGGTCATGAACACGTTGACGCCGGAAACGCGGGCGGCCTCTTCGTTGGCGCCCAGGGCGAACATGTTCTTGCCGAAGGTGGTCTTGTTCCAGATGAACCACATCAGAACGCTCAGCAGGATGGCGTAGATGACGTAGTTGGGGATCTGGATGGCGCCGCCGGCAAAGTTCAGAAGGGGCGGGTTGCCCACCACGAAGTTGCGGTAGCCCTCGTCCAGGCCGGAGATGGCCATACCGTTGTTGTTGCCCATCTTGACGTAGAGCAGCAGCATGGTGTAGAGGATGAGCTGGGTGGCCAGGGTCACGATGAAGGGATGCAGCTTGAACTTGGCCACGAAGAAGCCGTTGAAGGCGCCGATGGCAGCGCCGATGGCCACCACGATGAGGATGACCAGGGGCACGGGCAGGGTGCCGATGGCGGGCCACATCTTGTTGGGGGCGTCCGCCGCCTGCAGGAGGCTGGCGGCCACGCAGGCGGTGATGCCCACGGCGCGGCCGGCGGACAGGTCGGTGCCGGTGAGCACGATGCAGCCGGCGATGCCCAGGGCCACCGGCAGGTAGGCGGCGGTCAGGCTCAGCAGGTTGACCAGAGAGCGGGGGGCCAGGAAGGACGGTTCGGTCACCGCCACATACACCGCCACCGCCAGCATGATGATGATGAGGGCGTTGTTCAGCAGCGCGTTGCCGATCTTTTTCGCGTCCAGACCCTTCACCTTTTCGGCGAGGGCGGTGGAATTGTTGTTCATCAGTCGATTCCTCCTCGTTTACACATACTTTGCCGCCAGCGTGAGGATCTCCTCCTGGCTGGTGTTTGCCGCGTCCACCTCGCCGGCCACCTGGCCGCCGGACATGACCAGGATGCGGTCACACACGCCCAGCAGCTCGGGCATCTCGGAGGAGACCATGATGACGCCCTTGCCCTCTTTGGCAAGGTCGATGATGAGCTGGTAAATTTCGTACTTCGCGCCCACGTCGATGCCGCGGGTGGGCTCGTCCAGCAGGAGGATCTCCGGCTTGGTGAGCAGCCAGCGGCCGATGATGACCTTCTGCTGGTTGCCGCCGGAGAGCGAGCGGATCTGGGTGCGCTGGCTGGGGGTCTTGATGTGCATGGCCTGGATGGACCAGTCGGTGTCGTCGCGCATCTTCTTGTCGCTCAGGCAGATGCCGCCCAGCAGATAGTCCTTCAGGCTGGAGATAACGGTGTTCTCCTTGATGTCGCGGATGCCGAAGATGCCGGTGGCACGGCGCTCCTCGGTGAGCAGGGCGAAGCCGTTCTTGATGCTCTCGCCCGGGGTGCGGTTGCGGATCTCCTTGCCGTGGAGGGTGATGGTGCCCCCCTGGCGGGTCATGGCGCCGAAGAGGTTCTCCAGCACCTCGGTGCGGCCGGAGCCGTCCAGGCCCGCGATGCCCAGAATTTCACCCTTGCGCAGCTGGAAGGTGGCGTCCTTCAGGCGGGTGTATTTGCCCGCGATGTGCTGCACGTCCAGGATGACCTCGCCGGGGGTGTTCTCCTTGGGCGGGAAGCGGTTGGTGAGCTCGCGGCCCACCATCAGGCGGATGATCTCGTCCATCGTCAGCTCTTTGGCCGGGCGGGTGGCCACCCAGGTGCCGTCGCGCATGATGGTCACCTCGTCGCTGATGCGCAGGATCTCCTCCATCTTGTGGCTTATGTAGATGATGCCGCAGCCCTTGTCCCGCAGCATGTTGATGATGCGGAACAGGTGTTCCACCTCGGTCTCGGTGAGGGACGAGGTGGGCTCGTCGAAGACGATGATCTTGGAATCGTAAGAGACCGCCTTGGCGATCTCCACCATCTGCCGCTGGCTCACGGGCAGGGTGGACATGATGGCCTTGGGGTTCACGTTCACTTCCAGCGTGTCGAAAATCTCCTTGGTGCGCTTGGCCATCAGGCTCTCGCTCACCATGATGCCCGCCACCTTGGGGTAGCGGCCAAGCCAGAGGTTGTCCTGCACGCTGCGGGTCAGGGCCTGGTTCAGCTCCTGATGCACCATGGCCACGCCGTTTTCCAGCGCTTCCTTGGAGCTGCGGAAGTTGACCTCCCTGCCGTCCAGCTTGATGGTGCCCGCGTCCTTGTGGTAGATGCCGAACAGGCACTTCATCAGGGTGGACTTGCCCGCGCCGTTCTCGCCCATCAGGGCGTGCACGGTGCCCGGCCGCACGGTGAGGTTGACGTTGTCCAGCGCCTTCACGCCGGGGAACTCTTTGCAGATGCCGCGCATCTCCAGCAGTGCCGGCTGCTCCATATTCTTCCTCCTCTCTTCGCGGGAAGGCCCGCCCTTCGCAAAAGGGGCGGTTATCCCACGTCAGGCCGGGCGGGGCTGCCAGTGCAGCCCCGCCCGGCCATGGGTCAATTCAGCGGATGGAGTTGATCAGTCCTCGCTGGTGGCGTCGTACATCGCGTAGGGAACGCGGATCTTGGCCACGCCCTCGTCCACGACGAACTGATCGGTGTTGGCCATCAGCTCAGCGCCGTCCTGGACATTCTTGACCAGGGTGTTGATGGTGGAAGCCATGCCCACGGCGTCCTGCTTGATGGAACCGGCCATGTTGCCGGCCTTGATCAGCGCCTTGGCGCTGTCGGTGGCGTCAACGCCGAACACGGGGATGATGGTGGTGCCTTCGCCGTTGTTGTAGCCGACGTTCTGCAGAGCGGAGATAGCGCCCTCGGCCATGCCGTCGTTGTTGCAGATGATCAGCTCGACCATGTTGCCGTTGTCCTCGTTGTAGGAGCCCAGCAGAGCGACCATGTAGTCGTTGGCGGCCTTGGCGGACCACTTGCCCTCGGTGTCCACCAGGTACTTGGTGGAAGCGCTGGCGTCGTAGTAGCTCAGCTCGGGCTTGCCGGCCTCGGTGAGCAGCTTGTTGGCGTCCTCAACGGCGTACTGGGTGCGGGCCTCGGCCTCGGCGTTGCCCTCCTGGCCCTTGAACATGACGTAGGAGATCTGGCCGTCGCCGTTCAGGTCAACGGTGTCGTAGTTGGCCAGCAGGTAGTTGCCGATCATCTCGCCCTGCATATGGCCGGCGTCGGGGGCGTTGGTGCCCACGAAGGCGCACTTGTCATAGCTGTTGATGACTTCGTTGTCGGCCACTTCGCGGTTGAAGAAGATCACGGGGATGCCGGCGGTCTGGGCGGCATTCACGATGTCCTGCGCGGGGGCGCTGGTGGCGGTCTCAACGATGTTGACGATCAGCAGGTCGGAACCGGCGGTGATGGCGGTGTTGACCTGGTCGGTCTGGGTGGGCTGGCTGCCGGCGGCATCCCAGTTGTTGGGCTCGATGCCCATGGCCTTCAGCTGCTCGTCCATGGCGGCGCGCACGGTGGAGATGTACACGTCGGAGAAGTCGTAGTAGAACACGTCCACGCGCATGTCGGAGGTGGCGGCAGCGCCGCCCTCAGAGGCAGCCCCGGAAGCGGGGGTGGAAGCAGGGGTGGAAGCGGGGGTGCCGCCGCAAGCCGCCAGGCTCAGGGCCAGCACAGCGCTCAGTGCAAGTGCAAGAAGCTTTTTCATGGTTTGTCCTCCTTGATTTTTTGGGCGTGGCCTTTGCGCCTTCGCGCCGAAAGGCCGTTTCGCCCGGTGACAAGACCATTTTACCTGCCGGAAAGGGAAAAAACGATAGAAAAAACTACGCACTTGTATTAAAAAACTATGGCCTGTGCAAAAATTGATCCATGCTTGCGCAGGCCGGCCCCCGCGTTATATAATGGATATGTCTTGTATATCCCGCGAGGGCGCCTTCGGGCCCGGCCCTCCCGCCGCCGCCGGTTTGACGCACCCCTTTGCCGGCGCGGCGCGTCCACCCGCGTCAAAGGAGGCGATGCCCTTGAACAAACAACTCAAGCTGAAGATCCACGAATCCCTGGCCGCCGTGCTGCCCGTCAGCCTCATCGTGCTGGCGCTGTGCGCCTTTGTGGTGCCGGTGGACCTTTCCACCCTGTGCCTGTTCCTGGCAGGGGCGGCCCTGCTCATCCTGGGCATGGGTTTTTTTACCCTGGGGGCGGACATGGCCATGATGCCCATCGGCGAGCTGGTGGGCACCCACCTCACCCGCACCCGCAAACTGTGGCTCATCCTGGCGGGCTGTTTTCTCATCGGCGTGCTGGTGACGGTGGCGGAGCCGGACCTGGCGGTGCTGGCCAGACAGACCCCCGCCGTTCCCGACCGGGTGCTGATCTTGACGGTGGCCGCCGGGGTGGGGCTGTTCCTGGTGCTGAGCTTCCTGCGCATTCTGCTGGGCTGGAGCCTGCCGGTGATGCTCATCGTCTTTTATCTTCTGGTGTTCATCCTCACCCGCTTCGTGCCGTCGGCTTTTCTGGCCGTGGCCTTCGACTCCGGCGGGGTGACCACCGGGCCCATCACGGTGCCCTTCATCATGGCGCTGGGCCTGGGCCTCACCGCCGTGCGAAGCGACAAAAACGCCGAGGGCGACAGCTTCGGCCTTGTTGCGCTGTGCAGCATCGGGCCGGTGCTGTCGGTGCTCATCCTGGGCATGATCTACCGCTCGGGCGACGCGAGCTACACCCCCCTGTCGGTGTCTGCGATCGAGGACACCCGGGCCCTGCTGGCGGCCTTCGGAGCGGCGGCGCCGGAATACGCCAAAGAGGTGGCCCTGGCCCTGGGGCCCATCCTGGCGTTCTTCCTGGTGTTTCAGGTGCTCTTCTTCCGGCTGCGCCGCCGGGCGCTGGCCAAAATCCTGGTGGGCATCCTCTACACCTTCCTGGGCCTCACCCTCTTCCTCACCGGGGTGAACGTGGGCTTCATGCCCGCGGGCAACGAGCTGGGCCGCCGGCTGGCACAGCTGCCCCTGCGCTGGCTCATCGTGCCGGTGGGCATGCTCATCGGCTACTTCCTGGTCAAGGCCGAGCCCGCCGTGCTGGTTCTGAACAAGCAGGTGGAGGAGATCACCGGCGGCGCCATTTCCCAGAAGGTGATGATGGCGGGCCTGTCCATCGGCATGGCGGCCTCGGTGGGGCTGTCGATGGTGCGGGTGCTCACCGGCGCGCCCCTTTTGTGTTTTTTGCTGCCGGGCTACGCCCTGGCGCTGGCTTTGAGCTTTTTCGTGCCCCGCATCTTCACCGCGGTGGCCTTTGACTCCGGCGGGGTGGCCTCCGGCCCCATGACCGCCACCTTCCTTCTTCCCTTTGCCATGGGGGCCTGCGAGGCGGTGGGGGGCGACATTCTCACCGACGCCTTCGGGGTGGTGGCCATGGTGGCCATGATACCCCTCATCACCATTCAGATCATCGGGCTGGTGTATCAGTTCAAGACCCGGCACGCCGGCGAAAGCGCCCCGGCGCAGGAGACGGACGACGTGCTGGAACTGGACGCGGGCCCCGAGGAGGATGTGCAATGAACCAAGCGCCTTCATCCATATGCTGCCTGTTTGCCGTGGTGGACCGGGGCAAGGGCGAGGCGGTGTCCGCCGAGCTGCGCCGCCGCCGCATCCTGACCCAGCTCGTGCTGCTGGGCCATGGCACCGCCAGTGCGGAAGTGATGGACCTGCTGGGCCTGGACGAGCCGGAAAAGGACGTGGTGCTGGCGCTTTTGCCGGGGGACGCCGGCGAAGTGCTGGCGGCGCTGACCGAGCGGCTGGAGCTCTACCGCCCGGGGCGGGGCATCGCCTTCACCATCGACCTGTGCAGCATCAGCGCGCTGGCCCACCAGCGCATCGCCGCGGCAGCGGCGGCCGAAACACCATCCCAAAAGGAGGAGCGACCCATGCGCAGCCAGCATGAACTCATCGTGGTCATCACCGAGCACGGCTTTGCCGCCGATGTGATGGACACCGCCCGCGGGGCGGGGGCCCGGGGCGGCACAGTGGTGCACGGCCGGAGCCTTGCCGCCGAGGAAGCCCAGAAATTCCTGCACATCACCATCCAGCCGGAAAAGGACGTGGTGCTCATCCTGGTGCCCGCCGCGGGGCGGCAGCCGGTGATGAAGGCCATCTGCGCCGAGGGCGCGGGCATCGGCCACGCCCTGGCCTTTTCGCTGCCGGTGAGCGACGTGACTGGCCTGTCGCTGGCGCCCTTCGGCGCGGCGGAGCAGAAGGAGGGCGAAGATGAAAAGCAGTGAGTGGACCAGCCCCGCCCACAGCGGCGAGGGCGAGATCTTTTCCCGCCTGTGGGCCCGCGAAGAGCCGAAGGCGGTGCTGCTGCTGGTGCACGGCATGGCGGAGCACAGCGCCCGCTATGAAGATTTTGCCAGCTTCCTGGCCCAGCACGGCTTTGCGGTGTTCATGAACGACCACGCGGGCCACGGGCGCTCGGCGGTGGTTCAGGGCCACTTTGCCGACCGCGACGGCTGGGAGCATGTGCTGGCCGACCTGCACCGGCTGGAGGCGGACGCCCGGGCCAAATACCCCGGCCTGCCGGTGTTCATCTTCGGCCACAGCATGGGCTCTTTTTTGACCCGGGAGTACATCGCCCGCTGGGGCGGCGGGCTTGCCGCCGCGGTGGTCTGCGGCACCATGGGGGCCAATCCCCTGCTGGGCTTTGCCCGGGCGCTGGCCAGCCTGCAGGCGGCAGTGAAGGGCCCCAAAAGCCCCGGCAAACTCATCGAGTCCCTCTCCACCGGCGGCTACCACAAGCAGTTCCCCGGCGAGGGCCCCTCGGCCTGGCTGGCGGCGGACAAGTCCGTGCAGGAGGCCTTTGACGCCGACCCGGACTGCGGCTTCACCTTCACGGCGGCCACCTACCGGGACATGTTCGGCGGGCTTGCCGCCGTGACCGGCCCGAGCTGGGCGGCGCGGGTGCCCAAAAGCCTGCCGGTGTTCGTCATCGCCGGCGACAAGGACCCGGTGGGCGCGAACGGCAAAGGCCCCACCCAGGTGTATCAGTGGCTGAAGGACGCGGGGCTGGACGTGCGGCTGAAGCTCTATCCCGGCATGCGCCACGAAATTCTCAACGAGGCGGGCAAGGCCGAGGTGTACGAGGACGTTTTGCAGTTTCTGCGGGCGCATCTGCCCGCGGCGGAATAAAAAGGAGGAAGGAACATGCCGTTTATTCGGGTGAGCGCCAATGTGGCGGTGAACGAGAGCCAGGCCGAGCGGATCAAGACCATGCTGGGGCAGGCCATCGAGGTCATCCCGGGCAAGAGCGAGGCCTGGCTGATGGTGGAAGTGGAGGGCGAAAAGGCCCTGTGGATGGCGGGCAGCGACGCGCCCGCCGCCATCGCGGAGGTGAGCGTCTACGGCGGCGCGGACGGCGAGGACTACCGCCAGCTGACCGGCCGGGTGTGCGACATTCTGGACTGCGTGCTGGACATCCCCGCCGACCGGGTGTATGTGAAGTACGCCGAAACCGAGCACTGGGGCTGGAACGGCTCCAACTTCTGACCGGCGATGAGCGGCCCGTGTTTTCAACACGGCGGCCGCCCGGATGTGCAAAACAAAAGGCAGAGCCCGGCGGGCCCTGCCTTTTTTCATTTTTTGCCGTCCATGTAGTACATGGTGAAGCTGCTGGTGAGCAGCAGACGGCCCTGGCCGTCGAAAAGCTCCACCTGATTCACGGCGGTGCGCCCGCCGCTGTGGCGGCTGGTGGCCTTGACGGTGACGGTGTCGCCGGGTTTAGCGCCCCGGATGTAGTTCACCGAGGCCTGCAGGGTCACGTTGGGGCGGCCCCAGGTGCTGGCCGCGAGGCCGGAGCAGGTGTCGCACAGGGCGAACAGCCAGCCGCCGTGGGCGTTGCCGTAGGGGTTCAGGCTGTTCTCGGTGACGGGGGCTTTCGCCTCCACATAGCCTTCCCGGATGGCGGTCACCTCCAGGCCCTCAAAGCAGACCATGGGCTTGGTGTGGGCGGCGATGGCCCGGCGCAGCTCCTCGTTCAGCAGCGAGAGGTCAAGGCCTTTTTCCTGTTGTTCCATTTGCGTTCTCCGTTCTTTCAAAAAACATGTCTCACGGTATGGTATTGTACACCCCCTGCCGAAAAATGCAAGCGGCCGCCCCGGCGCGGCAGGGCGGCGCTCTCCCCTGTTTTGCCCGGCCCGCCGCCCGATGCAGGCCGAACCAGACGCGGCACTGCCGCCGCGTAGTGCGCCTCGGAGCGAACACGCTGCACGGCGCGAGTGCAGCGTGTCCGAAACGCCGCGTGCGGCGGCGGACAGGGGCGCGGCCGCCCCGCGCAAGACTTCCCCGCTCCCGGCGCCGCCCGGGCCAAGAGAAGGTTGGTTTTGTGGAAGGTGCTTCGCCTCAGCCCAGTGCGGCAGGGCGGCGCTCTCCCCCATTTTGCCCGGCCCGCCGCCCGATGCAGGCCGAACCAGACGCGGCACTGCCGCCGCGTAGTGCGCCTCGGAGCGAACACTTTGCCCGGTTTGAGGGCAAAGTGTCCGAAACGCCGCGTGCGGCGGCGGACAGGGACGCGGCCACCCCGCGCAAGACTTCCCCGCTCCTCAGCGCCGCCCGGGCAAAGGAAAGGGCAGCTTTGAGAAAAACGCTCCGCCCGGCCCAACCCCACCGCACGCGGCATCCCGGACACTTTTCAGGACAAAGAAAAGTGTCCGTTCTGATGCGCACTACGTGGGGAAAACCGGTCTTCCCCTCAGCCCAGTGCGGCCGGGCGGTTTTCCCGTCCTCTCCCCTCCCCCGCGCAAAAAAGCGGCCCCGGTCAAATCCCGACCGGGGCCGCTCCGCTTGCTGTTTTTTTCAGACCGCGAAGGTGTACTGCCAGACGTTGTAGAGGCTGATGGCCATGATGATGCCCATCAGGCCGATGAACAGTTTCTCCACCGCCTTGTTGTCCATCCGCTTGTTGGCGATGCGGCCCAGCATGCCGCCGCCGATGCCGCCCGCCACCATCAGCACAAGGCTCAGCCAGCCGAAGGGCGGCACGCTGCCGGTGACGAGGGTCGCCGCAAGGCTGGTGATCTGGCTGATGAGAATGACGTAGAGGCTGTTCTGGGCAGCGGTCTTGGTGTCCATGGAGAAGAAGAAGTAGAACACCACCAGGTTGATGGGGCCGCCGCCAATGCCCAGAAAGCTGGACATGATGCCCAGCGCAAGGCCGATGGCCACGCACACCCACACCTTGAAAATTTTGTGGGTTCGGATGCGGCTCTTGTTGATGGTGTAGAGCATGGTGGCCAGGGTGATGAGGAAGAGGCAGGCCGCCTGCACCGCGCCCGCCGTTTCGGCAAACGCCGCGCTGATGACCGCGAACATCTGCTTGCCGGCCACGCCGCCCACCGCCGCGCCGATGGCCAGCGGAGTGCCCAGCTTCAGGTCCACCTTGCTGTCGCCCGCGCGCAGGGATTTGGTGACGGAATAGCAGCTCATGGCCAGCACCGTGCAGCCGGACAAAAAGCTCACCGTGGCCACGCTGTCCAGATGGAACAGGTCCAGGGTGGGCTTGATGATGACGCCGCCGCCGATGCCGCAGATGGCGCCCGCCACGCTGGCCAGCAGACTGATGATAAAATAGGCAAGCACCTGCATGGGCGCCGCCCCCTTTCTTTGGTTTTGCAGGAAGGCGCGGGCCCCGCCGTTTTCAGCAGGGCCCGCCCGTCAGTTCAATGGGATTCAGCCGCAGCAGGGATGGTTGCCGTACTCGTCCATGCAGTCCTGGCTGGGGTCCTTCATGCACAGATGCACCGCCGCCAGCTTGAAGGTCTGGGGCAGAGCCAGGATGTTCGGCTCTTCGCCCACGTACTTCTTCTTCGCGTCCGCCAGCGCCTCCTCGAAGGTGGCGCGGGTCTTGAGACCCATGCTGCGGGCGATGCCCGGCTCCTGGGCGCCCACGATGTAGATGGCGCTGGTGTTCATCTCAGCGATGTGGCCGCAGCTCATCATCGAGAAGCCGTGGAAGGGATGGAACGCGTTGGTGAACCGGTACCTGCGGATGTACTCCTCGTTGGTGGCGTAGTATTCGCCCAGGCGGTCCATGTCCGGCAGGATGTTCATGTAGTCGTGCTGGAAGTCGGTCCACTCCGCGCGCAGGTAGGGCCACAGCTCGTCGTGGAAGAAGCCGTTGCAGATGGAGGAGCAGATGATGACGCAGTGGTCGCTCATCACCCGCTTGAAGCGCAGCACCTGCGCAGACAGGGCCTGCATCATCATGATGGGGTTGGTGCCCATGCCGTCGCCGTAGTGGAACTTCTGGGGCATGCCGAACACCAGCACGTCGTACTTCTTCTCCGCCCAGTGCACGTAGGTGCGCTTGTCGGCCACCTTCCAGCTCTCGGGCATCATCTCGGCGGCGTAGCCGGAGTAGATGGCGATCTGGCGGCTCTTGGTGTCCAGAACCGCGTCGCAGCAGAAGAAGGGATGGCCCATCTTCTCCTCCATCAGCATGCCGATCTCGTTGAACTTGTGGCGCATCAGGCTGCCGCCGTTCACGGGGGTGAAGTCGTCCCGGTGCATGACCTCGGGCACATGGTGGCTGGCGATGCTGCGCCAGTTGGTGATGCCGGTGGCGCAGTGCTTGTAGCCGCCGGAGTAGCCGCCGTAGGGGTTGCCCTGCACATGGCCGATGAGGATGGGCAGGTCGCACTCGAAGACGGTCTTGTTCATCCACACCGGGTCGCCCCGCTTGGTGGTGCCCAGGTCGATCATGTTGTCCGGGTCCTCGGAGTCGTGGCTGGTCATCTGATGGGTGGACCAGAACTCGCCAAACAGCTCCTCACCGAAGATGGCCTTGTAGTCCTCGGGCTTGGCGCGGGGATGCAGGCCGTTGGAGATGATGAACTTGATGTCCTCCTTCTTCACGCCCGCGGCATACAGCTCCTTCAGGATGAGCTTGATGCTCACCTTGCGGTGGCTGGTGGGCTGCTCGCCGCCCTTGACCCGGTCGGGCACGATGAAGACCACCTTCGCGCCGGGGAAGGCCAGCTCGCTCAGGGGCTTCATGCCGATGGGATGGTGCAGGCTCTCAAGATAGGCTTCCTCCAGCTTGTCCTCGGGGATGCAGGGCGGGTCCGCCACGGTGGTGCCGGGGATGAACACATCGGTGTTGTCGGGCAGTTCGGCGCTCATCAGGCCGTGGCCGTATTCAAAATCCAGTTTCATTCGCGTTTCCTCCTTGTCGGGCCTTATTCGCCCAGATACTTTTGGATGATCTCCAGATACTCGTCGGGGTAGAAGCCGATCTCACCGGAGAAGCGGGTCAGGGCGATGAGGCCGCCGTCGATCTCGGGGATGGAGGCCAGCATCTCGGCGTTGTCGCTCTTCAGGCCGCCGCCGTAGACCACGGGGATGCCGCCGGTGCGCTCTTTGACGAAGCGGGCGATCTTTTCAATGTAGGGCTTGTCGGCCGGGGTCTTGCCGGGGCCGATGGACCAGATGGGCTCGTAGGCGATGACCACCTGGCTGGAGTCCACGCCCTCGAGGCCGATGTCCAGCTGCTCGCCCAGCACTTCCTGCCAGCGGTCCTGCTCCTCGCTCTTTTCGCCGATGCAGTAGAGCACCTTGAGGCCACGGGCGGTGGCGGCTTTGATTTCCTGGTTCAGCAGGCGGTTCACCGCGGCGGTGTCCACCACGCCGGCCTCGGCCAGCACGCCGGCCTTGTCGTTCCGCTCCTCGCAGTGGCCGATGAGCACCCCGCCGCAGCCCATGGCCTTGGCGATGGAGGCGGGCCGGTTGGAGGTGAAGGCGCCGAAGTTGCCGCCCACGGCGGTGTCCGCCCGGTAGAGGCTCTGGCAGCCCACCTTGACGGGGCTCGCTTCGCACAGGGCCGCCACGGCGTTCAGGATGTGGGCCTCGGGGAAGAACTGCACGAACTCGACTTTCGCGGGGTCGTACTTTTTCAGGCCCTCCTGGGTGCCCTCCACGATGGTCTTGGCCCACTCGTTCACCGGGGCCAGACGGTTCACGCCGCCCAGCTCCACCGGCACGTCGAAGCGCTTGAGGTTCAGAAAGATGTATTTCATAAGTCAGCGTCGCTCCTTTTCAAATCCCGTGGCTCAGATGCCTTCCTTGCGGTAGCGCTCGGCCATCTCGTCCAGGGTGACCTTCTCCACCAGCGGAGCCTTGCCCACGCTGCCGAACTCCACGATGAGGGTGCCGATGACCTCGCGCACGCCCTTCTCGATGCAGTCCACGATGGCGGCCACGTCCGCGTCGGGCACGTTGCCGTACATGACGGTGTCCATGATGGGAGGCAGGAAGGCGCGGGGGTCGAAGGCGCTCTTCTTCTCTTCCAGCAGCTTGTAGATGCCGCCGATGGAGGGGCTTTCCCGCAGCTCGGGACGATTGTAGAACAGCTCCTTCATGTTGCGGGTGACGGCCAGACGGATGTCGGTGTCCACATTGATCTTGGCGATGCCGCAGCGGGCGGCCTCTTTCAGCTGGGCCAGCTCGATGCCGTAGGCGTTCTGGATGTCGCCGCCCAGGTCGTTGATCTCCTTGACGATGTACTGGGGCACGGTGGAGGAGCCGTGGCTCACCAGGGCGCAGAAGATGCCCTCATGCAGCAGGCACTCCTTGGTGGCGATGGCAATTTCCTTGCGCAGCTTCGCGCCCTTGCCCTTGTTGGCGCCGTGCATGGTGCCGTAGCTGATGGCCAGAGCGTCCACCTTGGTCTTCTTGATGAACTCCACCGCGTCCAGAGGGTTGGTGTAGGTGGAGCCGGCGCTGAACACGTGGTCCTCCACGCCCGCCAGCACGCCCAGCTCGGCCTCGACGGTGACGCCCCGCTCGTGGGCGTACTTGACCACCTCGCGGGTGATCTCGATGTTCTCCTCAAAGGGCAGGCTGGAGCCGTCGATCATGACGGAGGTGTAGCCGCCGGCGATGGCCGCCTTGCAGCTTTCGAAGTTGCGGCCGTGGTCCAGGTGCAGGGCCACGGGGATGGGGCTGCCCTCGCCGTACTTCTTCACCGCCGCGCCGATGTTGGCCGCGCCCTTGATCTTGTCTTCCAGGGTGGCGTTCATGAAGTCGGTGCGGCCGCCCATGAAGCCGTTGGCCAGGTCCGCGCCCTGCAGGATGGCGGCGGAGCGGAACATCTCATGCACCTCGATGGCGGCCTTGGCCTGGGCCACGGCGTTCACGTTGAAGGCGCCCTGGGCGTAGTGATATTTCTCGGTGGCTTCCAGGATCGCGCGAAGGGGTACCAGCATAGTTTTTACCTCATTTCTTTCATCGGGCGGGCGGTGGGCCCGCGGTGTTTTGTGAGCGCCGCGGCAAAGGGCGGCGCATCTTTGCGTTGTTTGTCAGGGCGCGGGCGGGATGCACTCCAGCACCGCCAGCTCGTCCCCCTTGGGGGTGAGGGTGTAGTCCCCCACGCCGGCGGGCACGAACACCTCCGTGCCCTGTTTGAGGGGCAGCGTCACGCCGCCGCCGGAAAGCTCGCCCTCGCCTTTTTCCACCAGCAGCACCCGGAAGGAGGGGTTTTTCCGGGGGCAGGGGCCAAGGGCCCGCACCCGCGCAAGGCCGAAGCAGTCGGTGGCGGCGGGGCCGATGAGGGCAGCCTCCTCCCCGCCGGGGACGGGCCGCCGGGCCGGGGCAAGGAAGTATTTCTCCCGCACCGCCTCTTTGGGGGCGGCGGCGGAAAAGTCGAAGCAGTCCAAAAGCGCCTCCATCCCCGCGCCGCCGTGCAGGCTCTCGGGGGGCAGGCGGCTGCCGTCCGGGCGGATGTACTCCGCCCGCAGGGTGATGTCGGTGGGTTCCTGTATCTCCGCCACAAGGCTGTTCGCGCCCATGGCGTGGGGCAGGCCCGCCGGGATGAAGACCACGTCGCCGGGGGCGATGGCGAACTGATGCAGGCAGCCCAGGATGGCCGCCGTGTCCTGCTGTTCGATGAGGGCCGCGAAGCCTTCCCGCGTCACGCCGGTGCGGAAGCCCGCCCAAATGTACGCCTCGCCTTCGGTGGCCAGCACATACCACGCCTCGGTCTTGCCGTGGGGCCAGCGGAAGTATTTTTCGGCTTTGGCCTTGTCCGGGTGGGCCTGCACCAGCAGGCGCTGACTGGAGTGGAGCAGCTTTAGCAGAAAGCCCACATCCGCCCCGAAGGCCGCCGCGTGGGCGCTGCCCAGAAAGGCCGCCGGGTCCTTTTGCAGTTCTTCGGCAAGGCAGCCGCCGCCGTCTTCGGGCAGGATGTAGGAGCGGCTGTCCGCCGCGCCGGGCAGGGTGGACTGCACCGTGCTGGCCACCCACATCTGGCTGGCCCCGGGCACCGCGCCCCGGGCAAGGCCCAGGAACTCATCTATCATCTCACCGCCGGGCAGCAGGTAGTTCACCCGGTTGGGCGCAAGGCGGAAGGGCCGGGCCGAAAGGCCGTTCATCTGCCCTTGACGCCGGGCTTGCCCAGCGCCGCGAACATGCTGCGCTTATATTCCTCCACGCCCTCCTGGTCGAAGGGGTCCACTCCCAGCAGCCGGCCGCTGAGGGCGCAGGCCACCATGAAGAAGTAGTAGACAAGGCCGAAGGTGCGCTCGTCGATGCGGGGCAGACGCAGCACCATGCAGGGCACTCCGCCGGCGGCGTGGGCCTGGATGGTGGCCTTTTCCGCCGCGCGGTTGATGTTGGCAAAATCCATGCCGTCCAGATAGTCGAAGCCGTCGCCGAAGTCCGGGTCCGGCTCGATGACCACCGAAGCGCCGGGGTCGTCCACCGCCAGGAAGGTCTCGGTCATGAAGCGCAGGCCGTCCTGCATGTACTGGCCCATGCTGTGCAGGTCCTCGGAGTTTATCATGGAAGCGGGCAGCATGCCCTTTTTCTCCTTGCCCTCGCTCTCGCCGAAGAGCTGCTTCCACCACTGCTCGGCCCAGAACAGGCGCGGCTCGAAGGCGGTGAGCATCTCCACCTGGAAGCCCCGGCGGTAGAGCGCGTAGCGCACCGCGGCGTACTCGGCGGCAAGGCCGCCTTCGGTCTTGGCCAGCTCTTCTTCCATGGCAAGGCCGCCGGCGAGATAAGCGTCCACGTCCAGGCCCGCCACCGCCAGGGGCAGCAGGGCCACCGGGGTGAAGGCGGAGTAGCGCCCGCCCACCCGGCGGGGGAAGTGGAGGAAGGTGCAGCCGTTCTCTTTGGCGATCTCCTCCAGGCGGGAGCCCACGGTGCCGGTGAGGATGACCCGTTTGGCCATCTCCTCTTTGGAATAGCGCTTTGCCATGGCGGCGCGCAGCACACGGTAGTGGCTGCCCGGCTCCAGGGTCTCGAAGTTCTTGGCGATGACGTCGATGTAGACGCTCTTGCCCTCGATGGCCTTCAGCACCTCGGCCACCCCGTGGGCGGACAGGGTGTTGCCCGCATAGACAATGGCGGGGCCGCCGGGCTTTTTCACCGCCTCGATGAGGGCACGGGCGGCCTGGTTGGAACCGCCCACGCCCACCAGCACGAACACCTCGGCGTTCCAGCGAATTTCAGCGGCCTTCTCTTTGATGAGGTCCAGCTGCTGGGCGGCCTCGGCGCAGTGGAACCAGCCGGTGACGGGCCAGTCCTTGTCCTCGCTGCCCAGGGCGGCCAGCCGGCGGTACTCCGCCTTCGCGGCCTCCAGCGCCGCCTCCACGTCTCCCGGCGCGGCCATGCGCCGGGCGAGGTCAGCATCCAGATTCAGATTCATTGCACTTCCCTCCCTTATTTTCCGCCGCGGCGCAGCGCCGCGGTCACAATCTCTTCCAGTTTTCATTATACGGCACGGCGGCGGCAATTGCGAGTATGAAAAAGCCTCATACTAATAGAAAAAAGACTCCCCGCAGGGCGGGGAGTCAGTGGTTTTTCCCAAAAGGGGGTCAGCCGGTGATGAGGATGTAGCAGCCCATCACCAGCATGAAGGCGTAGACCAGCTTTTTTATCTTTTCCAGCGGCAGGGCGCGGAACACCGCGAGGCCCGCGGCGGTGCCCACCGCAAGGCCCGCCAGCGCCGCGCCGGTGCACTGCAGCGCCAGCGCGTCCACGTTGCCCATCCACAGGTGCTGGGCCACCAGCCACAGGCTGGTGAGGATGAAGTACATCTGGGTGGTGGCGGTGTATTCCTTCTTGTCCTGGAAGGCGGCCAGATAGTAGACCACGATGGGCGGCCCGCCGATGCTGAACATGCCGGCGGAAAGGCCCGCCACCCCGCCGGCGATGAGGCCGGCGGCCAGGGTGGGCCGCACCCGGAATTTTTCGGAAAAGAAGATGAAGTAGACCGCCAGCGCCATCAGCGCGGCGCCCAAAAGGCGGCGCAGCACCGTGTCCGGGCTGCCGGACATGATCTGCAGGCCCAGCCAGTTGGTGAAGAAGGAGGCGGCGCAGGGGGCGATGAGCTGCCGCCAGTTGATGGAGCGGCGGTAGCGCACCGCAATGACCACGCAGAGGGCCAGGGCGGCCAGCAGCTCCACCACCAAAGCGGTCTTGTAGGGCAGGAACAGCGGCCACAGGGCCATCACGGTGACGGCGTAGCCGAAGCCGGTGGAGGCCTGCACAAAGCTGCCCGCCACCGAGATGAGCCCCACCAGCGCCAGGGTCAGCGGGGCGGTCATTCGGCGGTGTAGACGGTGCGCCCGCCCACGATGGTGCGCAGAACGGTGAGGTCCTCGCCCAGCACCACGAAGTCGGCGTCACACCCCGGGGCGATGCGGCCCTTACGGGGCAGGCCCAGCAGGTCCGCCGGGTTCTCGGTGAGCAGGGGCAGCACCTTTTCGGGGCCCTCGCCGGTGAACCTGACCAGGTTCTTCAGCGCCTGGCCGGTGGTGAGGGTGCTGCCGGCGCGGGTGCCGTCGGAGGCCAGCTTTGCGTCGCCGTCCTCCACCACCACGTCGTTCACGCCCAGCTTGTAGTTGCCGTCCGGCAGGCCGGCGGCCATGATGCTGTCGGTCACGGCCACCACCCGGTCCCAGCCCTTGCACTTGAGCAGGAGCCGCACGCTGGCGGGATGCAGGTGCCGCCCGTCGCAGATGGCCTCGCAGTACACGTCGCTCTCCAGCACCGCGCCCATGATGGCCGGCTGATGCTGGTGGAACAGGCGCATGGCGTTGAAGGTGTGGGTGGCGCTCACCGCGCCGTTGGCGATGCACTCCATGGCGGTGTCGTACTCCGCGCCGGAGTGGCCGATGGCCACCTTCACCCGGGCGGCGATGTCCCGCACCATGGCGGGCACGCCCTCCACCTCGGGGCTGACGGTCATGTACCTGATGGCCCCCTCGCCGGCGGCCTCGTACTTGGCAAAGAGCTCGGCCGAACCTTTTTGCAGCAGGTGCTCGGGCATCGCGCCCTTGTACTGGCTGGCCAGGAAGGGACCTTCCAGATGCACGCCCAGAAGCTGCGCCCAGTCGCCCTCTTCCTTCATGGCGGCTTTGGCCTGGTCCAGGCACCAGAGGGTCTGCTCGGGCGTGTCGGTGAGCACGCTGCACAGCCAGCCGGTGGTGCCCTGGCTGGCAAAGAAGCGGCCGATGGTGCCGTTGAGCTGGGCGGCGGTGGCGGCGTTCACGTCCACCCCGGCCGCGCCGTGGGTGTGGATGTCGATGAAGCCGGGCACAAGGCGCTTGCCGCCCAAGTCCAGCCGGGGGCAGCCCGCCGGGGCGTTCACCTTCTCGGCCAGCTGGGCCACCCGGCCCTCTTCCACATAGACTTCACGGGGCACAAAGCGGTGGCCGGTGTAGACCAGCGCATTTGTGATGACGAACTGTTCCATCTTGCTTTTCCTCCCCTGCCCGTTTGTTCAGAACGGCTGCTGCGAAGCGTTGGCGTTGGCGATGACCATCGCGTCGGGATGGCGCTGGATGAGGGTGGCCGGGAAGTGGGCGCTCACCTCGCCGTAGGCGGTCTGACGCACCACGGCCCGGTGCCAGTCGCGGAAGACGCCCAGGCGGATCTTCCTGGCGCTCAAGATCTGCTTCATGCCGATGGTGACGCACTTGCGGGGCATGGCGTCGATGGCGCCGTTGTAGTCGCCGATGGCGTTGGTGGTGCGGGTCTCGCGGCTGATGGTCAGCACGCGGGTGGGCAGCTGGGCGAACTCGTCGGCGGTCAGCTCGTCCTGGGGCTCGTTGAAGGCCAGATGGCCGTTGATGCCGATGCCGCCGAAGGCCACGTCCACGCCGCCCAAGGTCTCGATGACCCGCTGGATGTGCTCGGGGTCGTGGGGGTCGGGGAAGATGCGCTGGCTCTCGGGCATCAGCAGCTCGGGGTCAATTTTGGTGTAGACGGTGCGGTCCATGAAGCCGCGGAAGCTCAGGGGGTGGCTCTTTTCCACCCACTCGCCCTCGTCGGTGAGGTACTCGTCCATGTTGATGAACCAGCAGTTCTTCAGGCTGATGCGGTCACGGTTGACCAGCCGCACGAAGATGGGGTACTGGCCCACGGGGCCCACGGGGCAGATGAAGACGGTATGCTTGCCGGCGGCGTTGTTGGCCTTGATGGTGTTCACCATCTCCATGGCAATCTCGTAAAAGACCTCGCCGGAATCGCCCAGCTTGAGAACGGGGACCTTGGCGTCCTTGCCCAGGTCCGCGGCGCTGATGTGGAAGTATTCGTACATGACGGTTCTCCTTTCTTTATCACGAGGGGGCGGCGGAAGGCCGCCCGGCGTTAAAACAGATGGGAAATGTTCAGCTGGCGTATCATCTCGACGATCTCCTTGGTGCGGGTGCAGCCGAACTTATGTAAGAGGCCCTTGATCTGGGTCTTGACGGTCACCACCTCCACACAGCGGATGGCGGCAATTTCCTTGACCTTTTTGTCCTGCAAGAGCAGGCGCACCAGCTCCCGCTCGGTGGAAGTGAGCTGGGAGACGTTGTTGATGAAGAAGAGCAGGCTCTGCTCCGAGCGGCGCAGCCGGTCGTACTCCCGGATGACGGTGGACTGCACCCGGGCGTTGAGCATGGGGTGGCCCGCCGCGGCGGCCCGGATGTGGGCCAGCACCTCCTCGCCCTCGGCGCCCTTGACGATGTAGTCCACCGCGCCGGTGGCCATGGCGGTGAGGATCATGCGGTCGGTGTCGTGGGCGGTGAGGTAGAGGATGAGGCGGTCGGGGTCGGCGGCGTGGATGGCCTCGGCGGCCTGGATGCCGGCGGAGGTGCTCTCCATCTCGATGTCCATCAAGATCATGTCGCTCTTGACGCTTTTCGCCAGCTCCACGATGCCCGCGCCGGTGGACGCCTGACCCACCACCTTCATGTCCGGCTGGGCATTGAGCAGCTCGGTCAGGTCCTGCCGCAGCAGGTCAAAGTCGTCGGCAATGAGAATGGTGATCATGTTTCGTCCCGCCCCCCTTGGTTTTTCTGCCGCCCGGGCACATACCGGGGCAGCATCACGATGAAGGTGCTGCCCTTGCCCTCGGCGCTTTTTATCTGCATGTGGCCCAGATGGCTCTTCACGATCTGGCGCACATAATAAAGACCCATGCCCCAGTTGGTGTTGGTGTTGCGGCTGGTGTAGAACGGGTCGAATATCTTCTTCTGCTCGGCCCGGGAGATGCCGGGGCCGTTGTCCCGCACGATGAAGTCCAGCCACAGCCGCTCCGGCTGCACCAGCAGCTCCACCCGCGGCTCGCCGCCGGCGGCGCTGGCCGCCTCCCAGGCGTTGGTGAGCAGGTTGTAGAGCGCCTCCGCCATGTGGGTGCGGTCCGCCAGCACCAGCGCCTGCACGCTCTGGTGCACCTGCACCTTCGCGTCGGGGTATTTCTGGGCCAGCCGCGCCAGCGAGGCCTGGACGATCTCGTCCGACTCCACCGGCACCAGCTCGATGTAGCTCACCTTGATGGAGCGGTAGAGCTCTTCCATCCGCTCCAGCATGGAGGCGTTCATCTCCCGCAGGCAGGTGGCCCAGGCCCGCACCTTTTCCAGGTCCGGCTCCGGCTCCTCCAGTTCCTGCTGCAGCTTTTTGTGGGCCACCCGGGCGGCCAGCAGCTGATTCTTGATGCTGTGCACGAACACCGACGCGCCCATGGAGGCGGTGTCGAACTTGCGCTGGAGGGTGGTGTCCTCCTGGGCCTCCGACTGGCTGATGCGGCTGTAGTGTATCATGTTGAAGGAGCCAAGCCCCACAAAGAACACGGTGCAGGCCATCAGCGGCAGCCAGCTCCACCCGCTGGACAGCGCGGTGCGCAGATAGTTCAGCGAGCCCAGGCGGATGTATTCCGAGACGTAGAAGTTATAGATCTGCCCCGGGTCCTGGATGGCGTACATGCTGTAAAGCACGGTGACGCTGAGCAGGGCCAGCACCACAAGGCGCATGCTGCGCTTGAAGTAGGGGGAGGTGGTGGCGAAGTAGTCCTGCAAGAGCAGGGCCAGGGCAGCCAGCACGCTGGCCACGATCCAGCCAAGGCACACCTGCCGCATGAGCACCAGCATCCAGAACCGGCCGCCCACCACCCAGCGGAACACCGGCGGCCAGTAGTAGACCAGCAGCGCCGCGGTGCCCAGCAGGTGCACCCGGCGGATGGCCTTTTCGTGGCGGCGCACCCAGTGCAGGTTGGAGTGGTAGATGCCGAGGCACAAAAGGAAATACGGGAACAGGCTGCGGCCCAGCGCCACCAGATAGCCCAGGGTGCCCAGGGGGATGGGCAGGCCCTGGAGCCACAGCTGCAGGTCCGGCAGCAAAAACAAAAACAGGCGCTGGGGGGTGTTGTAGCCGCCCATCTTGGCCACATAGGTGACCACGCCGCACATCATCACAACAAAGCCGGCGGAAAGCCCGCTCAGATAGGCGGAGAGCACGTCCCGCCGGTTGGCCACCACCATCACGGTGGCCGCCGCCATCATCACCAGAACCAGCACCAGCATCGCGGCACCCTCCCCTTTCTCGTGTTACTGACATTATATCACAACACGGCCGCTGCCGGGGGGCTTTTGTGCGCTGACACGAAAAAAAGGGGGCATAAAGAATGCCTTTATGCCCCCTTGCAGGTCCTATGCGGTTTTAAGCGGCTCAGGCGCCGTAGTTGGCGGCCACGGCCTCTTCCATGACGTCGAACATCACATAGTTCTCAACGGGAACTTCCTCGGTGATGCGGCCGGCGTCGATGAACACCTTCTGCTGGTTCTCGTAGTAGCTCTTCACGGTGCCGTCTTCCAGGCCGGCAGCCACGAACTCACCGGTGAGCCAGTTGCCCTCGCCCACGCAGTCCAGCATGGTCTGCTCGTCGGCCTTGCACTGCTTGGCGACCCACTTGGCCACCTCTTCGATGTTGTCGGCGCGGTAGTCCTGAGCCATCAGCAGAGCGCGGCTGAAGCGCACCAGAACGTCGTGGTTCTCATTGGCGAACTTCTCGGTGGTGATGAAGCTGGAGGGGAAGGTGACCTGGTCAACATAGTCGTTGTTGGTGGCCAGGGTCAGGGCCTTGTCGCCCAGAGCGTTGGCGATGGTCATGGTGCTGGGGCTCCAGGTGGCGCAGGCGTCCACGCCGCCGCTGACCATGGCGCTCACCATGCCGTTGGCGTCCATCTCCACCAGGGTAACGTCGTCCTGGGTCAGGCCGGCGGAAGCCAGGGCCAGGTTCAGGATGATCTCGGCGGAGGTGCCGCTGGACACGGCGATGGTCTTGCCCTTCAGGTCGGCGATGCTGCTGATGCCCTTGTCGGTGTTGGCCACAACGGCGTCAGCCAGGCTGGTGCAGTCCAGATGGAAGATCTTGGCCTGGCCCTCGATGCACAGGGCATGGGCGCCGTGGCCGATCTGGGAAATGTCGATGTCGCCGGAAGCCATGGCGGCGATCTCCTGGGGGCCGCCCTGGAACTCGGTCAGGGTGACGTTCAGGCCCATCTGCTCAAAGTAGCCCATGTTCAGAGCGGTGGCCAGCAGGCTGTTGGAACCCATGTTGGGCATGTAGGCAACGCGCAGGTCAACGGTCTCGAACTCCTCGGCGGGCTCGGAAGCGGGGGTGGAAGCAGAGGTGCTGCCGGAAGCAGGGGTGGAAGCAGGGGTGCTGCTGGGGGTGCTGCCGCAGGCGGCCAGGCTCAGGGCCATAACGCCTGCCAGCGCGAGGCTGATAAGCTTTTTCATGTGTATCTTCCTCCATTGTTTTTGGACCGGCGGGCCGGGGCCCGCCTCGGTGTGCCGAAAAAGAAGACGCCTTTTCCGGCTGTCGTCATCTCAAAGTATACGCGCCGGGCCGGGCATTGAAAAGTATGAAATATTCTCATACCAAGCCTGGATAGTTTTTGGCCAAAACGCCCAAAAAAGGCCGCCCGGCCTTGGCCAAACCGCCGGGCCGGGCAGCCCAAAACAATGGGGGATGTCATTTTTTGTAATCACCCGCGGCCGCCGCGCCGCCGCATTGACAAGCCGCGCGGTTTCGGGTACGCTTAGAAAAAAAGCGAGGAAGGGAGGCTTTCGGCGTGGCGTCTCACAACTCAAAAGCCACCATCTGGGACGTGGCCGCCGAGGCGGGGGTGTCCATCACCACCGTCTCCCGCTACATGAACGGCACCCAGCGGGTGGGGCCGGCGGCCTCGGAGGCCATCGAGCGGGCCATCCGCAAGCTGGACTATCTGCCCAACGCCAACGTGCGCAGCATCAAGCTGCGCCAGACCCGCACCGTGGCCATCATCGTGCCGGACATCTCCAACTTCTTTCTGGCCCGGGTGTGCCGCCGGGTGGAGCATCTGCTCTATCAGGCGGGCTACGCCCTCATCATCGGCAGCACCGGCAACAACGTGGAGAAGGAACACCGCTGCATCCGCAGCATGCTGGAGCGGCGGGTGGACGGGCTGCTCATCTCCTCGGCGGGGCAGAACAACGACCTTTTGCGCCGCGCGGCGGCGGACGGCCTGCCCATGGTGCTGTTCGAGAGCCCCCAGCCCGACCTGGGCGGGGTGGACTATGTGCTGGAGGACAACCGGGCCAACGCCCGGCTCATCACCCGCACGGTGCTGGAGCACGGCCACCGAAAGATAAGCTTTCTCAAGGGCTTTGCCCACTCCACTCTGGCGGAGGAGCGCTGGCTGGGCTTCTGCGACGCGCTGGCCGAGGCCGGCCTTGCGCCCGAAGACGCCCTGGTGTGGGAGAACTGCCGCGACCGCACCGACTGCGCGCCGGTGCTGGAGGCGCTGCGCCGCCAGCCGGGGCTGTTCACCGCGGTCATCGCCAGCACGCCGGAACAGATGAAGTTTCTGGTGATGGAGGCCCGCCGCCAGAAGGTGAGCATCCCGGGGCAGCTGTCCCTCACCGGCTTCGGCATCGAGGACTACACCGCCCTGTTCCCCTTCGAGACCACCTGCATCCTCTCCGACCCGCTGGCCAACGCCGACGCGCTGGTGGCGCTGATTTTGCACCGCATGGCCCAGGCGCGGGACGGGGAGAATTTCGGCGAGCCCCAGCGGCGCATCATCCCCTGCCGCTTCGCCCAGGGCGATTCGGTGGGGCGGGTGTGAGCTTTCTCACGCCAGCCGCCGGGCCAGAAGATAGAGCGCCCGGGTGATGTGATAGGGGTCCTTCACCGGCAGGCGGCCGCCCACCGGCCCGGCAAGGGGCCGGCCGGCCCGGTCCCGCAGCTGCAGCCACTCCCCCACCTGCTTGTCGGGGTTGGGGAAGGTGGAGAAGGTGTAGTCGTGCAGTTTTCGGAACCAGTCCCGGTGCGCTTCTCCCCCGCCGGCCTGCACACAGACCAGATGGGCGTAGAGCGCCTCCAGCTGGGGCCACCAGAGCTTGTTGCTCCAGTCCCGCACGGCGGCGTCCGCCAGTTCCTGTTCGGGGGCGTAGCGGCGGCCCTTGGGCGCGCCGCCCTCCCGGTCCAGATAGTACATCATGCCGCCGAACTCGCCGTCCCAGGCAAGGGCGGTGGTGGCAAGGCAGGCGTCCATGGCGCGGCGGCGGTCTTCGGCCGAAAGGCCCAGCCAGTCCGCCTCTTCCAGCAAAAACCACATGCACTCGCAGGTATGGCCGGGGTTGATGTGGCGGCCATAGAGGGTGTCCAGGGGCTGTCCGTCGGCCGACAGGCACTCCAGCAGCACCCCTTCGGGCTGAAGAAAATCATCCAGCACCCGCCGGGCGGCCCGGCGCGCGGCATCGCGCGCCCAGGCCGCCTTTTCCGTTTCGCCCAGCGCGCGCAGCACCCGGGCCACCTCGGCGGCGGTGTTGACCAGGATCATCGACACTGCCTGGCTGCGCCAGCCGTCGGGCAGCTGGTCGGGGGCGGTGGGGAACCGCCCCTCCTCGGCCAGCTTCACGGCGTTTTGGAACAGGCCCCAGGCCGCGTCCATCGGCTCCGGCCAGCGGCACAGCTCGGCCCAGGCCGCAAGGCCCATGGCGGCAAAGCAGTCGGCAAAGGCGCTGGGGCAAAGCCCCGCCCCGGGGAACGCCTCCTTGGGGCGGCCCTGCCGGTCCACCAGGAACACCGCCCGGGGGCCTTCGGTGAGGCAGTGCCCTTCCAGAAAGGCCGCGCCCTTCTGGGCCAGCAGGCGGCAGCGCTCCCTCGTTTCGTCGCTCAGCCGCACCAGCGGGTCGGCGGCGAGGCGGGAATACATCCACACGCAGCGGCCCTGGCTCCAGACGTATTTGTCGGTGCTGAGCAGCGTCGCGCCGGTGGGGTCGATGCAGGTGTAAAAGCCCCCCAGCTCCTCGTCCGAGCGGGCCAGCCAGTAGGGCAGCACCACTTCGGTGAGGTGGTCGGTGTAGAACCGGCGCAGCGCTTCTTTTGTGCGTTCCATCAGCTCTTGGCGGCGGTGTAGGCGTCGGCGGCCTTCTGCATCACGTCAAACAGAACGTAGTCGCTCACGGGCACCTTCTCGGGGATGCGGCCGCTGTCCACAAAGACCTGCTGCTGGCTGTCGTAGTACTGCTCGATGGTGCCGTCGGCCAGCGCGCCCACCAGGAACTCGCCGGTGAGCCACTCGCCGGAATCCTTGGTGGCCAGGATGGTCTCGGGGTCGGCCTCGATCTCCTTGGCCAGCCACTCGCAGACCTGCTCGATGTTGGCGGCGCGGTAGTCCTGCGCCTTCATCAGGGCCTGGGTGAAGCGGACCAGGATGTCCTCATGCTCGCTGGCGTACTTCTCGGTGGCAACGAAGCTGCCGGGGAAGGTGACGGTGTCCACAAAGTCGCCGTTGCTGCCAAGGCTGACGCACTTGTCGCCCATCTGCTCCTTGATGGTGGTGGTGCTGGGGGCCCAGGTGGCGCAGGCGTCGATCTGGCCGCTGATCATGGCGGAAACGCAGCCGTTGGCGTCCATCTCCACCACGGTCACGTCGTCGGTGGTGAGGCCGGCGGTGCCCAGCACCAGATCCAGCACGATCTCGGCGGAGGTGCCGGCGGTGGAGGCGATGGTCTTGCCCTTCAGGTCGGCCACGGTCTCGATGCCGCGCTCGGTGTTGGCCAGCACCTCATCGGAGATGCCCAGCAGGTCCAGCGCGAAAATTTTGGCCTGGCCCTCGATGCACAGGGCGTGAGCGCCGTGGCCGATCTGGGCGATGTCGATGTCGCCGGAGGCCATGGCCGCGATCTCGGCGGGGCCGCCCTGGAACTGGGTCAGCTCCACATCCAGGCCCACTTCGTCGAAGTAGCCCATCTCGATGCCGGTGATGAGGGACGAGCCGCTGCCCATGTTGGGCATGTAGGCCACCCGCACGGTGGCGCGCTCGTACTCGGGCGCGTCGGACGCCGTGGAGGCGGAGCCGCCGGTGCTGCCGGAGCCGGAAGCGGGCGCGGCGGAAGAGGGGGCGGAGCCGCAGCCGGCCAGCATCGCGCAGGCCAGGGCGGCGCACAGGGCAGCTTTGAGTGTCTTTTTCATGCGGATTCTCCTTTTCTGTCGTTCGATTTTCCAAAGGCGGCGGGCACGCCCCGCCGCCGGGCTTGGAAAATGTTTTCTTGCTTTCAGTATAAGGAAAACATTTTCATAATAAAAGTATGAAGTTTTATCCTCCTTTTTTGTTCGGAATTTGGCATTTCGCCGGATTTCACCCTTTTTCATTGTACAAAACAGATGTGTCGAATGGAAAAAGAAGAAGACGCTTGTAATATTTTGTAACACTCCCGGCTCCCTTTTTTGCACAAAAAATCCCCCGGAGCTTTCGCTCCGGGGGCGTGCTTGGCACGGGATGCGCTTATTTGCGCACTTCCAGATACTCCTGATACACCTGGCTCCAGATGTAGTTCTTGAGTTCCAGGAAGCGGGGGCTCATCTTGGTCTCCTGGTCGCGGGGATAGGGGATGTCGATGTCCACGATCTCCTTGATGCGGCCGGGGCGGGCGCTCATGATGACCACCTTCTGGCCCAGGATGATGGCCTCGTCCACGTCGTGGGTGATGAAGAAGCAGGTCTTCTGCTCGGTCTCCCAGGTCTTCAGCAGCTCGGTCTGCAGCTGGGTGCGGGTCTGAGCGTCCAGCGCGCCGAAGGGTTCGTCCATCAGCAGCACCTGGGGCTCGGCGGCGTAGGCGCGGGCGATGGCCACGCGCTGCTTCATGCCGCCGGACAGCTCCTTGGGATAGTGGTTGGCAAACTTCTCCAGGTCCACCATCTTGAGGTACTTATCCACAATGGCGTCGGCCTCGGCGCCCTTGATGCCGCGCATGTCCAGCGCGAACTTGACATTGTTGCGCACGGTCAGCCAGGGGAACAGGGCGTACTGCTGGAACACCACGCCGCGCTCGGGGCCGGGGCCCTCCACCTTCTTGCCGTCCACATAGACGTTGCCGCTGGTGGGCTCCAGCAGGCCGGCGATGATGTTCAGAATGGTGGACTTGCCGCAGCCGGAGGGGCCAACCACCGTGATGAATTCGTTCTCGTGGATGTCCAGATTGACGCCGTTCAGGGCGATCATCTCGCCGCCCCGGCCGTTGAACTTCTTGACGACGTTGTCGATCTTGACCTTTACTGCTGCACTGTTTCCTGCCATCCTGTGAGCCTCCTCTCTAAGAACCGAACCAGCTTCTCCATGGAGATGCCGATGATGCCGATGACGATGATGCCCATGAGCACGGTGCCCATGTCGTAGTAGCCGCTGGCCTTCTGGATCATCATGCCCAGGCCCTCGGAAGCGCCGGTCAGCTCGGCGGCCACCAGGGTGGTCAGCGCGGCGGACAGGCCCAGACGGGCGCCGGTGAGGATGAAGGGGGTGGAAGCGGGAATGACCACCCGGAAGAAGATGTCACGGTCGGTGGCGCCCAGGATGCGGGCGGCCTTGATGAGGGTGACGTCCACGTTGCACACGCCCTGGTAGATGGTGACCACCAGCACCAGGAAGCAGGCGATGAAGATCACGATGATCTTGGAGGGCTCGCCAACGCCGGCGCCAACGATGACCAGAGGGATGTAGGCAAGGGGCGGGATGTTACGCACGAACTGGATCCAGGGCTCCACCACATGGCGGAAGGGGGCGTACCAGCCCATCAGGAAGGCCACGGGGATGGAAGCCACAAAGCCCAGGCTGAAGCCCACGATCACGCGGAACAGGCTGTGGCCGATGTGGGTGAGCAGGGTGCCGTCCTGGATCTTGCTGATCAGGCTCTCCACCACCTCGGGGGGAGTGGCGAACACGACGCCGCCTTTTTCAGTGTGGGAGATGACGACCCACAAAAGCAGCGCGGCAGCCAGCGAAATGACGATCCAGACCCCATTGGGAATGGACGCTACGAACTTGGAAAAGCCGGTTTTCTTTTTCGAACTGAACATAGCGGTTTTTCTTCCTCCTTTTGCAAAGATAGCGCGGCGCGGCGCGTCATTTTCTATTCTTAGGCTACCATCAAATGCGCCCGGTGCAAAGTATGAAATATTCTCATACCAAATCCGGGCGGCGCGGCGGGCGGAAAAAGGCCGGCGGGGCAGGGCCTCTTCCCTGCTCCGCCGACCTTTGCGCCGTTTTTTCAGGATATTCCCCGTCAGGCGGCGGGGTCGATGTGCAGATGACAGTGGTCGCCCTGCGCCTCGTTCACAAGGGTGGAAAGATAGCGGGCGGTGTCCACGCCCTGCTCCCCCGCCCGCGTCACGGCGGCCCAGTCCGGCGAAGCCGTCAGTTCGTCGGCGGCCTCGCGGGTGAGGGCGCCGGAGAAGTAGAGCACGTTCGCCTCGCCCATCACCCGGCGGAAGGCGGCGGCGTCCTCCTCGCCCAGGGCCTCCACGAACTTGTCCGCGCCGCGGCTGGTGGAGTTCTGGGCGAACTGCTCCCGCCCGAAGGCGGAGAAGTCGGCGAACACCGGGTCGGTCTGGCCGGTGGCGGCGGCCCAGGCGGTCACGTCGGTGGGCTTTGCCTCGTAGTCATAGGAGGCGCGGCCCGCCCCGTCGGGACGGACGGTGACCCGCCCGGAGAGGTAGGGCCACACCGCAAGGCTCTCGGAGGCCACGTCCCACACCTGCTGCCCCTCTTCGCCCTGCCACAGGGCGATGTGCTGGGGGTGCAGGTGGCCGCTGAACACCAGCTGCCCGCCGTACTGTGCCAGAAGTTCGCCCAGGCGGTCGTTGTCGTAGATGCGGTAGCCGGTGGTGAACCGCTCGTTGTGCACCGCCAGATTCTGGTGCAGCGCCACCAGGGGCACCGCCCCCGCGGCGGCGCACTTTTTCAGCTGCTTTTCCAGCCAGGTCCAGGTGCCGTCCTGCACCACCCCGCCGACGCAATAGGGAAAGCCCGGCTCATGGAGGTAGTAGGGCTGGGTGTCCAGCATGAAGAGCCAGACCCCGGCGTTCAGTTTGACCATGTAGCTGAGGCTGGCGTTGTCCCGGCTGTCGGCGGCGGAAAAGCCGCAGTTTTTATAGATCTCCTCAAACTCCTCCGGCGTGACGAAGTCGGTCGCCGCCTGCTCGCTGCCCAGATAGGTGGCGGCGGCGTAGTTGTTCACGTCGTGGTTGCCGGGCAGCACATACACCGGCACCCCCGCCTCCACCACCTTATTCAGCTTTGCCGCCAGCTCCTGGTGGCTGGCCTTCTCGCCGTTGAAGGTCAGATCGCCGGTCAAGATCAACGCATCGGGTTTGTCCTCCGCCACCCCGGCCAGAAAGGCGTCGGTGATGGGGCGGATGTAGTCCAGCTGGCGGCCGTCGCCCTCCTCCACCACGCGGGTGAACAGTTCGCCCCCGTCCTCGATGGCCTCGCCCACATAGTGCAGGTCGCTGGCCACCGCCAGGGTCGCCGGGGCGGCGGGAGGCACCTTGCGCCCGCAGCCGGAGAGGGCTGCCGCCGCAAGCAGCGCGGCCAGCGCCGCCGCGAGAGTCTTTTTCACGGGTATCTCCCCTTTCAGTCAAACAGGCCCCGGGGCAGAAGGATGTCCTCTTTGGGCACCTTTTCCCAGGAAAAACTTTTTACGAGCGCTGCCGCCGCCACGGGTTCGGGCCTTTCCAGCAGCCCCGCCGCAAAGGCCAGCCGGCCCACCACCTCTTCGGGGGAAAAGCGGCTTTGCAGCGTTTCCAGGCTCACGTCCCCGTCCCGCTTGGAGAGCCGCCGCCCGTCCGGGGCCAGCAGCAGGGGCAGGTGATAAAATTCCGGGGCGGGCAGGCCCAGCAGTTTATAAAGGTAGAGCTGCCGCGGGGTGGACTGCAAAAGGTCCGCCCCCCGCACCACCTGGGTTACCCCCATCAGCGCGTCGTCCACCACCACCGCCAGCTGGTAGGCGAACACCCCGTCCCCCCGGCGCACCACAAAGTCGCCGCAGTCGGCGGGCAGGTATTCCTCGTACCGGCCCAGATGGCCGTCGGTGAAGGAGACGGTCTCCTCCCCCACCCGCAGCCGCCATGCCGGCGGGCGCCGGGCCGCGCGGCGGCGCACCTCTTCCGCAGAGAGGCCCCGGCAGGCCCCGGAATAGACGGGGGTGCCGTCCGACCGGTGGGGGGCGCTGGCCGCGTGGAGCTGGCTGCGGCTGCAAAAGCAGGGATAGATAAGGCCCATCTCCGTGAGCTTTTTAAAATAGGTCTCGTAAATCTCCGAGCGCTCGCTCTGGTAGTAGGGGCCGTTGGGCCCGCCCTCGCTGCCTCCTTCGTCCCAAAAAAGGCCCAGCCAGCGCAGGTCGGCCTCCAAGAGGTCCGCGAATTTGCGGGGGCAGCGCTCGGCGTCCAGGTCCTCGATGCGCAGCACCACCCGCCCGCCTTCGTGTTTGGCGGAAAGCCACGCCAGCAGGCTGCACAAGAGGTTCCCCAGGTGCATCCGGCCGGAGGGGCTGGGGGCGAAGCGCCCGGTCACGCCCGCCATCAGCCGATGGCCCAGCCGTTTTCCGCCGGGGTCAGCTTTGCCGCGTACCAGGCGGCGCAGGCCTTGTGCAGGGCGGCCACGTCGGAGGCCGCCGCGGTCTCCACGCAGGAGTGCATGGCCAGCTGGGGCAGGCCGATGTCCGCCATGGGCAGGGGCACCCGGGTGCCCAGGAGGTTGCCCAGGGTGCTGCCGCCGGGCATGTCCGGGCGGTTATAGTAGGTCTGCACCGGCACGCCCGCGCCCTCGCACACCGCCTTGAACAGGGCGGCGGTGAGGCCGGTGGTGGTGTATTTCTGGTTGGCGTTGAACTTCAGCACCACGCCGCCCCCCAGCCGCACCGGGAAGTCCCCGTCGGCATAAGAAGCGAAGTTCGGGTGGATGGCGTGGCCGTTGTCGGCGCTGAGGGCAAGGCTTTTCGCGATGCCCTGCCGGCGCTCATCCTCCGTCTCGCCCAGGGCCTCGCCGGCGGCGGCCAGCACGTCGGGCAAAAAGGTGCCCAGGGCACCCTGCCGGGTGCCGCTGCCCACCTCTTCGTTGTCGAACAGGCACCACACCGCGCCCTCGTCGGAGGCGGGCGCTTCCAAAAAGCCCTGGAGGGTGGCCCAGGCGCAGGCCAGATCGTCCAGCCGGGGGCAGAGGATGAGCTCGCCTTCCGCGCCGGCGGTGGTGCCCTCCTGGCGGCAGTAGAGCAGGATGTCCGCGCCCAGGATGTCCTTTACGGCGCAGCCCGCCTCGGCGGCCAGCAGCGCCTCGTAGTCCGCCGTCTTGTCGCCGGGGGCGAAGAGGGCCTGCATGTCCGCCTTGGGGTCGTATTTGTGGCCGTCGTTGAGGCCCCGGTCCAGATGGATGGCCGGGTGAGGCATCACCGCAAGATCCCGGTCGGGGGCGATGAGGCGGGCCTCCACCCCGGCGGCGGTGCGCACCAGCACCCGGCCCGCAAGGCCGAGGGGCCGGTCCAGCCAGGAGGCGCGGATCATGCCGCCGTAGCCCTCGGTGAGCAGCATGGTGCAGCCGCTCTTCACCGCCGCGCCCTTCACCCGGTAGGCGGGGCTGTCGGAGTGGGCGGCGGCGATGCGCCAGCCGGCAGCGGGGGCGGCGGGCTGCCGCCACGCGATGAGGCTGGAGCCCTCCCGGGTGGTGTAGTATTTCCCGCCGGGGACCAGCGTCCAGCTCTCCCGCTCTTCCAGGCGGGCGTAGCCGGCCTTTTCCAGGGCTTCGGCGGCGGTTTTCACCGCGTGCCAGGGGCTGGGGCTGCGGCGAATGAAGTCAAACAGCATGGTCAAATCGTTCATAGAGTGTAAGCACCTCGTTTTTTGGCGGGGGCGGCGGCGCTCTCGTCTTTTGGCACCGCGCCGCTCCGATTTTTTCTTTCATTATACGGCCCGCCCGCGGCGCCGTCAACGGCGGGGGGCGGGACCGGGAACAGGGAGGTTTTTGCAATGGACAAGAAAAAGCATTCCGGCTGGGCGGCCCTTGGGCTCGCGGTGGGATTTGCCGCGGTGGGCGTGTGTATTTTCCGGCTCATCCGCCATATACTAACGATAGACTAAACTGCGGAAGAACTGCGCGGGAGGAGGCAGTGAGATGAGACAAATTTGGCTGATGGTCTGCGCGGCCTTTCTGATGCTGGCCGCCTGCACGGTGCCGGGGGCCGCGCCCTCGGCGGGGGCGACGCCCGGGCCTTCCGCCGCGCCGCTGCCCACCCCCGCCGCCTCGGCCCGGGCCGGTGAGCTGCCCGCGGCCTCCGGGGATGAGTCCCAGGCGCAGGAGGCGGCGGGCCGGCCCGAGGCCCGGCCGGTGCAGGACCCCGAGGCCCTGACGGCGGCGCTGGAAGGCTGCGTGGCCTTTGGCGAGGGCGAGGCGGGGGTGAGCCTGAAAACGGCCATCGCCGCCGCCGACCTGCTGAACTGGGCCGAGGCCAGCGCCCGGGACAGCTCCATCGACGCCATGACCGCCCATCTGAGCGCATGGCTGGCGGAGCAGGACGCGGAGCGGCAGGCCCTGTTCTGGGCCAACTGGCCCGCGGTGGACGAACAGGCCTGGGCGATGGTGCGGGACCTGCCCGGCCAGCTGCCCCTGCTGGCGGACGCGGGCGACCCCCAACGCTATGACCGCTACACCCCCGCCTGCTACGAGCGCCTGCACTGCGCGGTGGAAAAATATCTGGAAGCGGACTGAACAAAGGCCCCGGAAGGAATCTCCTTCCGGGGCCTTTTATACTGTTTGTAATTTATTTCGGTTTTATACCAAGGTTCACACCTTCACCAGTTCATACTCCCGGGTGCCCAGGCCGATCTTCTCGCCGTGCTCCAGGGCGGACTGCCAGTGGGTGACGGGGGCGCTGTCGGTGAAGTGGTCGCCGCAGGCGCAGAAGCCCGGGGTGGCCAGATTGTCCGCCAGCTGGCTGTCGGCCAGAACGGGCATGTTGTTGCAGGCGTCGGCACAGGCCTGGTCCAGCGCCACCGGGTCGAAGGAGGCGAACATGCCCACATCGGGGATGATGGGCGCGTCGTTCTCGGAGTGGCAGTCGCAGTTGGGGGAAACATCCATCACCAGGTTGATGTGGAAGCTGGGCCGGCCGTCCACCACCGCCTTGGCGTATTCGGCGATGCGGTAGTTCAGCAGCTTGCTGGCCGCGTCGGAGGGGCAGGAGATGGCGTCGAAGTTGCAGCGGCCCAGGCAGCGCCCGCAGCCCACGCACCTGCCCTGGTCGATGGAGGCCTTGTTCGCCCCGTCAAAGGAGATGGCCCCCTGGGCGCAGTCCTTTTCGCAGGCGTGGCACCCGCGGCACAGCTCCTGGTCCACCTGGGGCTTGCCGGAGGAGTGCTGCTCCATCTTGCCCGCGCGGCTGCCGCTGCCCATGCCCAGGTTCTTGATGGCGCCGCCGAAGCCGGTGGCCTCGTGGCCCTTGAAGTGGTTGAGGCTGATGATGACGTCCGCGTCCATGATGGCCCGGCCGATCTTGGCCTCTTTCACATACTCGCCGCCCGCCACCGGCACCAGCGCCTCGTCGGTGCCCTTGAGGCCGTCGGCGATGATGACCTGGCAGCCGGTGGAGAAGGGGGTGAACCCGTTTTCATAGGCCGCCTCGATGTGCTCCAGCGCGTGCTTGCGGCGGCCCACATAGAGGGTGTTGCAGTCGGTCAAAAAGGGCCGGCCGCCCTGGGCCTTGACGACGTCCGCCAGGGCCTTGGCGTAGTTGGGCCGCAGGTAGGACAGGTTGCCCGGCTCGCCGAAATGAATTTTGATGGCCACGAATTTGTCCTGCATGTCGATGGTGTCCAGCCCCGCCGCGCGCACCAGCCGCTGCAGTTTCTGCAGCAGGTTCAGGCCGGGTTTGGCCCGCAGGTCGCTGTAATAAACTTTTGCCTTTTCCATCTTGTTTTACACTCCTTACACCAAAAATCAGAATCCCAGAAAGGCGGCCGCCAGCACCACCGCGCCCAGGGCGATGCGGTACCAGCCGAACACCTTGAAATTGTGCTTTTGCACAAAGCTGACCAGAAAACGGATGGCCGCCACGCTCACCACAAAGGCCACCGCGCAGCCCAGCGCCAGCGCCGCCACCTCGCCGCCGGTGAAGGTGCCGCCGTCGGCCAAGAACTTCACCAGCTTCAGGCCGCTGGCCCCGGCCATCACCGGGATGGCCAGAAAGAAGGTGAACTCCGCCGCCACCGGGCGGGCAAGCCCCAGCAGAAGGCCGCCCACGATGGTGGCGCCGCTGCGGGAGGTGCCGGGGATCATGGCCAGCACCTGCCAGCAGCCGATGATGAGGGCGTGGCGGTAGGTCAGCTGGTCCATGCGGCGCACCGTGGGCCGGCGGTGACGGTTCTCGATGAGGATGAAGAACACGCCGTAGAGAATGAGCATGGCTGCAACGGTGATATAATTATAAAGGTGGGCGTCCAGCCAGTCGTCCAGCAAAAGACCCAGCACCATGGCAGGCAGGGTGGCCACCAGAATCTTGAACCACAGCTGCCACACCTCCGGGCGCTGGTACTTGTGGCGCGCATCGGTGGTGAAGGGCCACAGCCGCGGGAAATACAGCACCACCACCGCCAGGATGGCCCCCAGCTGGATGACCACCCGGAACATGCTCATGAATTCTTCCGAATAGGGCAGCGCCAGCAGCTTCTCCGCCAGAATGAGGTGGCCGGTGCTGCTGATGGGCAGCCACTCGGTGATGCCCTCGATGATGCCGTATAAAATGACCTTCAGGTATTCCATCGGTTCTCTCCTTTTTCACTGCGGGGGCCGCAGGGCCGCCCTTGTCTGTTTTTGTATTATACCATGGAGCGCCGGCGAAATGGTATCATTGCGCATCAAAAGCCGGTTGCCGGGCCGGCGTCAGCCGGAACGGCGAGGCGCTGCGCATGAAATGTATAACAGCCGTTTAGCGGCTATTATACCACAATTCTGTCCAAAACAGAACCCACTCCCCCTTCCCCTTTCTTTTCGGGGCGCAATCAAGTATAATCAGGTATGATCGGGGCAGAGTTCCCTCTGCCGCTGTTTTGAAAGGAGGCGATGGGCCATGGTGCGTTTCAGGCTGGACAAAAAAGGCGTTGCGGTGGTCTGCCTGTGGGCCCTGGCCCCGGGCGCTGCCGCCGCCCCCTTCATCTTCTGGCAGAGCATCGGCGCGGGGCTCGTGTTCGCCGCCTTCTGGCTGGGGCTGTGCCTCGGCTGGCTGCCCGCCCGCTGCGAGAGCTTTGAGGGCAGCGTCACTCTGGGCGAGGTGCGCATGAGCAGCGGCCTTCTGTTCAAGACCAGCCGCCGCCTGCCCACCCGCTGGGTCAGCGCCTCGGCCCGGTTCTCCACTCCCCTTTTGCGCCTGTGCCGCTGCTGCGTGCTGGTGCTGGCCACCAGCGGCGCGCTGGTGGTTCTGCCCGGCCTCTCCGACGCCGACGCCGACGGCCTGCTTTCCTACCTGCAAGGAGGCTGACATGGAGGATATTCGCCTGAAAGGGCATTTCCATATCGTATATATCTTAAAAATTATACGCTACGGTCTGATTTTGTGTCTGGTGCCGATGATACAGGCCCTGCTGAACTTCGACTTGGAGAGCCTCTACCGGGCGCTGCGGCAGGACGCGGTCATCCTCATCGCCATGGCGGCGCTGGGGGCGGTGCTGTGGCGGCGGGTGGGCTTTGCCCTCACCGACAAGGCGCTGGTGCTGGACATGGGCATCCTGGTGCGCCGCCGGGCCAGCTTTGCCCGCCGGGACATCGCGGTGCTGGAGCAGGACCGGCCTCTGTGGCTGCGCCTTGCGGGGGGCAGCCGGGTGACGGTGTACATGGCCCGGGGCCGCGGGCGGAACAAGGCCACCTTCTACCTGCCCCGGCGGCAGGCGGCGGCCCTGGCGGAGACGCTGCTGCCGGTGAACTCCGAGGCGGTGCTCTTCGCCCCCACCCGCGCCGAGCGGGTGCGGCTGACCATGCTCAGCGCCAACATCGCCGCCACGGCGGCCCTGGTGCTGGTGAGCCTGCGGCAGACCCGGCGCATCCTGGGCGCGGGGCTGGAGCAGAAGCTGAACGACCTTGCCCTGGGGCAGCTGGCCCAGGTGGAAAAACTGCTGGAGCTGGTGCTGCCCGCCGGCGTGGCCTGGCTGGTCACGCTGGTGTTCGCCTTGTGGGGGGTGGCGCTGTTCTGGTCGCTGCTGTCCACCTCCGGGTTCAAGGTGTGCCGCAGCGGCGGGGTCATCCTGGCCAAGGGCGGCCACGTGAACCACAGCGAGCGGCGCATCGCCGTGCCCGCCATCAGCGCCTGCGACGTGCGCCTGTCCCCCGCGGGGCGGCTGCTGGGCCGCCGGGCGGTGTATCTGAGCGCCGGCAGCTACCGGGGGGGCGACATCCCGGTGCTGGTGTACAAGCCGGGGGCGGAGGCGCTGGTGCAGGCGCTGGTGCCCCAGTTCGCGCCCCCGCCCTACTCGCCGGAAGTGCTGGCCGGGCGCAGCCTGCCGCTGTTCCTCTGGAAGGGCGGCGCGGCCTTCGCCTTTTTCGGCGCGCTGATGGGGGTGAGCCTCTGGAAGATGCCCCGGCTCACGCCGCTGCTGGCGATGCCGCTGCTGCTCTGCCTGGGGCTGCTGCTGGCGGGGCTGGAGGCCTGGGTCACCGAGGGCGTCTGGCAGACCCCCGGCGGCACGCTGGCCGTTCAATACACCCGGGGCTACACCCGGCACACAGTCTATCTGCTCACGGCGGATCTTTCCCTCACCTGCCGCCAGACTCCCTTTTCGGAGTCGGTGGGCCGGTGCGACCTCATCGCCCGCCTGCCCTGCCGCGCACGGGTGAAGGCGCGGGCG
This sequence comes from Candidatus Allofournierella excrementavium, assembly GCF_048526665.1. Classification (NCBI taxonomy): domain Bacteria; kingdom Bacillati; phylum Bacillota; class Clostridia; order Eubacteriales; family Oscillospiraceae; genus Allofournierella; species Candidatus Allofournierella excrementavium. Next base: position 41,793 of record NZ_DBGFPE010000026.1, on the reverse strand, counting down.
GTGAAATACGCCCGGGCAGTGCGGCTGAAACTTGTACCCTGAAGAAAGAAGGAAGTCAAAACCATGCGTTACGATACTGTGGTGTTCGATCTGGACGGCACCCTGCTGAACACGATCCGGGACCTGGCGGACGCGGCCAACTATGTCTGCCGCGCCCACGGCTGGCCGGAACACACCCTGGACGAATACCGCTATTTTGTGGGCAACGGCATCCCGAAGCTGTGCCAGCGGTTCGCGCCCGAAACGGCCCGGGACGAGGCCAGTCAGAAAGAGGTGCTGGCCCAGTTCAGCGCCCGCTACGCCGCCCACAAGGAGGACACCACCGCCCCCTACCCCGGCATCGGGGCGATGCTGGAGGCGCTCTCGGCGGCGGGGGTGCGGTACGGGGTGCTCACCAACAAGGAGCACACCCTGGCCCAGGGAGTGATGGAGCACTACTTCCCCGGCCGGTTTGAATTCGTGCAGGGGGCGGTGCCCGGCGTGCCCACCAAGCCCGACCCCACGGCCCTGCACCATCTGCTGGCGCGGATGGGCGCGGACGAAAGCCGCACCCTCTTCGTGGGGGACAGCGACGTGGACATCCACACCGCCCACAACGCGGGCCTGCCCGGCGCGGGGGTGCTGTGGGGCTTCCGGACGGAAGAAGAGCTGACGGCGGCGGGGGCCGAGGCCCTGGCCGCCACCCCCGCCGACCTCGCCCGCTACATCCTGGGCGAGGCGGACGTACATACCCCGGACCGGGAGGCGCGGGCCGCGGCCTGCGGCGGCGAAGGGTGAGCGGCCTTTTGCTGGAAAGCCCGGTGGGCCCCCTCTGGCTCACGGCCCAGGGCGGCGCCCTCACCGGGTGCTGGTTCGTGAGCGGGCGCTTTCCCCCCGAGCTGCCCCCGCAGCCGCCCCGGGAAGCGGTCGACCCGGTGCTGACCGCGGCGAAGGCCTGGCTTGAAATCTACTTTTCCGGCCGGGACCCCGGCCCCACCCCGCCCCTGGCGGCGGAGGGCACCCCCTTTCAGCGCCAGGTGTGGCGGCGGCTGGCGCAGGTGCCCTGGGGCACGGCCACCAGCTACGGCGCGCTGGCCGCAGACATCGCGGCGGAAAAGGGCATCCCGAAGATGAGCGCCCGGGCAGTGGGCGGCGCGGTGGGGCGCAACCCCATCTCCCTCTTCCTGCCCTGCCACCGGGTGCTGGGCGCGGACGGCCGCCTCACCGGCTACGGCGGCGGGCTGGAGAACAAGATATACCTGCTGAAGCTGGAGGGCATCCCCTTCCGCCCCTGATTTATACGTCGGGAATATTTTGTTATTTCTATACTTTCAGGAAACAGCATCGTACAAGGAGGAACCGCCATGGAATGGACCGACGGCAAGCCCCGCTGCCGATGGGCGAACCCGAAGAACCCGGCCTACATCGCCTACCACGACGGCGAGTGGGGCGTGCCTTTGCACGACGACCGGGCGCTGTTCGAGCTGCTGATTTTGGAGACCTTCCAGGCGGGGCTTTCCTGGGAGTGCGTTCTGAACAAGCGCCCCGCCTTCCGTCAGGCCTTCGAGGGATTTTATCCCGGGCGGGTGGCGGCCTTCGACGAGGCAAAGCGGGAAGAGCTGGCCCAAAACGCCGCCATCATCCGCAACCGGCGCAAGATCTCGGCGGCGGTGAAAAACGCGGCGGTGTTCCTGGACATTCAAAGGGAGTGGGGCAGCTTCGACGCCTGGCTCTGGCACTGGACGCAGGGCAAGCCCCTCATCGAGTACGGCCCCGCTTCCTCGCCCCTCTCGGACGAGATTTCCCAGGACCTCAAGCGCCGGGGCATGTCCTTCGTAGGCACCACGGTGGTCTATGCCTACCTGCAGGCGGCGGGGGTCATCAACGCCCACGAGCCGGGGTGTTTTCTCGCGCCGTGAAGGGCCGCGCTCCAATTTTCATTGACGCGCTCCGCCCTGGTGTGATATAATTAAGCGTAGGCCCCGTTCGGGGACGAAAAATCAGAATATCGGAAATGGCACATTGATCCACAGGATCAGTGTGCCATTTTTTCATTTTTCGTCCAGCGAAAGGAGACGCTTATGACCCGAATGATCGAATACGACGGCATTCCCTGCGCGGTGTACACCACCGAAAAGACCGCGGTCGCCCCCGGCGGGCCGGACCTGCCCTCCGACACGGTCATCTACGCCGCATGGCGGTGGCTGGCCCGCTGCCGGGTGCTCCATCATCCCCTCACCGCCCTGTGCTTCGCCTTCCGGCGGGAACTGGTGCGGGGCAGTTCCTTCCAGATGGAAGTGAGCTTGCCCGCCCGGGCCGCCGCCCTCCCCTCCAAAGACCGGCTGCATCTGCTGCTGGTGCTCTCCTGCGACGGCGTGTGGCTCAAGCAGGTGGTCTTCTCCCCCCGCACGGTGCTGGCCGGCCTGCCCGGCCATGTGCGGCGGGTGGTGTTCCACTGAGACGGTCAAAAAGAGTTCCGGGCGAAAGCCCGGAACTCCTCGCACCGCCCTGCCGCCTGACGGTCTCCCCCGCCTTCCCCCTTCGGGCGCGGTCCGGTCACAGAGCCGGCCTATTGATACCGGGAACGATGTGTGGTACAGTGAAGACGGTTCAAACGTTTTGCAGACCGGGAAGGAGCGCACCATGCGGCAGATCGTCATACGAAAAGACCCTGTCCCCGCCTTGAATTCCCGCGTTTCCCTCATGGGCTGTGGGTCCTCCATCCATATCTCCTGCCCCGAAACGGCGGACGCGCTGCTCAAGGACGCGGTGAACGAGACCGTTCCCCTTGCCGCCCTACTTGAGGAATTCCGCCGCTTCACCGCGGGGCAGCCCTCCGCGCTCTTCGCCAGAATGTATCAGCTCAGTGAGACGAGCGGGCTGGTCATCGACCAGAACATCTATCTCTATCACTGCGACGTCTGCCCCGTGTGGGTGGATGCGGAAGAGGCCCGCTGGGCATACATGGGAAGCAAAAAATATCTGGGCGACTCCTGGTGGTTCGGCGACGACGAAATTTTGAAGGACGTCCGGGAAATGAACGTGGTCGCCTTTTTGGAAAAGTACAAAGGCTGCTGAACGTCCTGGGAACTGCCCCGTCCGAAAAAAAGCGCACAGCCCGTGGCGGAGAGAAACCGGCGGGAGGCGGGCTCCGCGCTTTTTGCAGGCATTCCGCCCTGCCTGCGGTGCTTCGTCTGCGGGAAGAAGGGCCGCGTGGGGCGGGTGGTGTTTCGCTGAACAGGAAAAAAGCTCCGGGTATTTACCCGGAGCTTTTCCTTCGTCACAGTCCTGCGGGCCGCCTCACTTTGTGAGCTTGCGGCCCATGAACCTGGGATTGACGTACAGCACATAGACGCAGGCGGCGGCGATCATCAGCACAGCGCCCGCGAGACCCAGCCCGAAACGGACGGTCAAAAAGGCGGCGCAAAGCTGCGCGCAGCAATAGCTCAGCTCGATGCGCGTGTTTCTTCTGCGCCGGGCCATGTCCGCTTCCCAGCGGTGGTTGGAAGCCATCCATACCGAGCTGCACAGAAGCAGCACGAGGGAGACCGCCAGTTCTCCCCGGTAGAGCGCTTCGTTTTCCACTCCGGGCTGCCGGAGCTGCCACATCACCGAGGTGCTGTTGAACAGAAACGCCACCTGCGCGGTGATGGCCATTTTTATCAGATTGGCCCGGAGGATGAGGTTGGGCTTTTGGGGGGCCGGGGAGTTTTGCGTGCCCGTCTCTCCCCCGCCGTTTTTGCCCGCGCCCACAAGTTCCGCCAGACTTGTTTCAAACACCTCCGCCAACCGGACGAGGTTTTCCGCGGTCGGCTCCGACTGGCCTGTTTCCCATTTTGACACAGCCTGCCGGCTCACGCCGATCTGATCCGCCACATATCCCTGGGACAGTTTCAGTTTCTCCCGCCTGTCTTTGACGCGTTCGCCCAAAGTCACTGCCATCACCTCCGTGTGGTCTTATTGTAGCGGAAAATCCCTTTGAAGTCGACCAACTGCATGTCAACCGGCGGTTGCGGCAGCGCTTTTTTCTTTGGAAAAGGTAAGACGGGCCGCCGCCCATGCTCCTTTTTCACAGCATCTTCTTGCGGGCGATGAGCCGTTCAAATTCTTTTTCCAGTTCCTCTTTGTCCGTCCGGCGGTCCGCGACGGACAGCCGCGCGATGACCTCTGCCAACCGCAGTTCCAGAAGGGCTTTGTCCGTTTCCTTTTCCTGCCGGGGCTTTCTCTGTTCTTTCTCCCAGGCGGTGAGGTTTCCTTCAAAGGAAAAGAGCTTTCTGTCCGCGATGCGCAGGGTCCGGGTGGCGCATCCATCGGAAAACGCGCGGTCATGGGAAACAAACAGGACCGTTCCCTCATAGTCCTCCAGCATTTTTTGCAGGGCCTCGACGGCGGGCATGTCCAGGAAGTTTGTCGGCTCGTCCAGCAGGAGCAGATTCGCCGGCGAGCCGAACAGCTTTGCAAAGGCCAGTTTCACCCGTTCCCCGCCGCTCAGGTCCCCCGCTTTTTTGAACACATCCTCCCGGCGGATCAAAAGCCGCGCCAGTATGCCCCGCATGGTGTTTTCGCTCTGGACCGACGTCTCCATGACGTTTTCCAGAACCGTTTTGTTCAGGTCCAGGGTCTCCAGCCCCTGCCGGAAAAACCCGACCTTTGCCTTGGGGACCAATCGGATGCCCGGCGCGCCGGACCAGATCAGTTCCATGAGGGTGGTTTTTCCTGCCCCGTTTGGCCCCACCAGGGCGGTTTTGCTCCCTCTTGGCAGAGAGAAGGCGGCGTCTTCAAAGATAAGGTCCTTCCCATAGCCGAACGTGATGTGTTCTCCCACAGCGACCTGCCGGTTGGCGGGCGGGTCCGTCAGCGAAAAATCTATCCGCACCGGGGCCGTTTCCTGCGGCTTCTCCTTTGCCTCCAGCTGCTCCAGGCGGGTGAGTATCGTTTTTCGGGCGCTCTCCAGCTTCTCCGCCCGCTCGGCTGCCTCCCGTTTGTGAAGGCGTGCCTCCGAATTCCCCATCCGCCGGGGTGCTTTTCGGACGCTTTTGCCGGCCTGGCTCCGGCGGCAGGCCGCCTTCTCCAATCGCGCTTTTTCCGCCTGGTATTGCCGATACTCAAATTCCTGCCGCCCGGCGGCCTGCTCTCTTTGTTTTTGGAAGGCAGTGAAGCCGCCCGAATAAAAATGGAGCCGCCCGTCCTTTATCTCGATGATGCTGGTGCACAGGCGGTCCAGAACGGCCCGGTCGTGGCTGACGAGCAGCAGGGTCGGGCACTGTTCCAGCATCCGGCAGCAGAGCTCCACCCCGTCGGCATCCAGATTGGCGGTGGGTTCATCGGCAAAGATCAAAACAGCATCGCTGCCCATGGCCGCCAGACCCAGGCGGGTCATCTCTCCGCCGCTCAAACGCTCGCGGCACAGCTTTCCCGAAAGCCCGAATTCACTGCATTTTTGCGGGTCCGCCCGCTCTGCCCGTTGCCGGAACTGCCTGAAATAGCTCACCGGCGCCTTGCGGGTCACGCTCCCCTCCTCCGGGGCCAGTTCCCCGGACAAGATGTTCAAAAGCGTGGTCTTGCCCGCCCCGTTGGTCCCGACGATGCCGATGCGGTCCCCTTCGTACACGGTCAGCTTTTCAAACTCCAGTATCTTCCGTTCACCAAACGAATGAACTATATGGTTTGCAGACAACAAAATTTTCGACATAAGAGCACCTCCCTGCCCTTGCAGAAGGTGCCGGATGGGCGCGTCTGGGCGCAAAAAGGCCCGGAAATACACGTTGCCGCATAGTTCCAGGCTGTTCCCAAAAATGGAAAGGCCCGGCAGCATCCGCCCGATCCCAGCACAAACAAAGGGGCTAAACCCCACTGCGAAAAAACATGTTTGTGTGAAGTTTTCAGCGAATGCGCATTCCTGCCGTACCTTTCCCTTTCTTCTTTTTTCGTTTCGAGTATAACACAGCCGCCGGCTTTTGGCAAGCACTTTTGCGCTGGGCGGGCCGGCGCGTGTTCTTCCGGCGGCAAGCCGGCCCGGCCAACGGTCCGATTCGCCGGGAGCACTGCCCTGCCTGAACTTCCGTTTTGCCTTTTGAAGCTCCTGTTTTGCAGACTTGCGCTCGACCAAATCTTCCAAGCACAAATTCGGAGCCGCCCGCCAGAGTCCGGATTTTTCCTTTTCCCTGCCCCGAAACAAAGAGAAAGCCGGCAGACGCTTTTGCGTCTGCCGGCTTTCTGGTGACCCGTCCGGGAATCGAACCCGGGTTACCGCCGTGAAAGGGCGATGTCTTGACCGCTTGACCAACGGGCCATATTATACAAGGCTTAGCTACGACAGCAAGCAAAAACATCGTCCACTACTGCGGGCGACCCCCATGTATCGTAGCTAAACCTTGTATCTGGTAGCGGTAACTGGATTCGAACCGGTGACACTTCGGGTATGAACCGAATGCTCTAGCCAACTGAGCTATACCGCCATATTCAGCTACGCCCTTCTGAAAGGCGCTTTTATATTATACTGAATCATGGGGGGCTTGTCAATACTTTTTTGTTGGAAAAAGACGGCGGCGGCGGGATTTTCCCGCCGCCGCCGTGCTGCGCGCTTTTTTTATTTTGCTTCGGGCACCAGCAGTTCCTTGCCGCCCATGTAGGGGCGCAGGACCTCGGGGATCTTCACGGTGCCGTCCGCCTGGAGGTTGTTCTCCAGGAAGGCGATGAGCATCCGCGGAGGCGCCACGCAGGTGTTGTTCAGGGTGTGAGGCAGATAGTTGCGGCCGTCCTCGCCCTTCACGCGAATTTTCAGCCGGCGGCTCTGGGCCTCGCCCAGGTTGGAGCAGCTGCACACCTCGAAGTACTTCTTCTGGCGGGGGCTCCAGGCCTCGATGTCGCAGCTCTTCACCTTCAGGTCGGCCAGATCGCCGGAGCAGCACTCCAGCTGGCGCACGGGGATGTCCAGGCTGCGGAACAGCTCCACGCTGTAATGCCACATCTTCTCGTACCAGTCCATGCTCTCCTCCGGCTTGCAGAGCACGATCATCTCCTGCTTCTCAAACTGGTGGATGCGGTAAACGCCACGCTCCTCCAGGCCGTGGGCGCCCTTCTCCTTGCGGAAGCAGGGGCTGTAGCTGGTGAGGGTCAGGGGGAGCTTCGCCTCGGGGATGATCTGGTCCACGAAGCGGCCGATCATGGTGTGCTCGCTGGTGCCGATGAGGTAGAGGTCCTCGCCCTCGATCTTGTACATCATGGCGTCCATCTCGGGGAAGCTCATCACGCCCTGCACCACCGCGCCGTGCATCATGAAGGGCGGGATGACGTAGGTGAAGCCCTTGCCGATCATGAAGTCGCGGGCGTAGGCCAGCACCGCCTCGTGCAGGCGGGCGATGTCGCCCAGCAGGTAGTAGAAGCCGTTGCCGGCCACGCGGCGGGCGCTGTCCAGGTCGATGCCGCCGAAGCTCTCCATGATCTCGGTGTGGTAGGGGATGTCAAACTCCGGCACCACGGGCTCACCGAAGCGCTGCACTTCCACGTTGCAGCTGTCGTCCGGGCCGATGGGCACGGAGGGGTCGATCATGTTGGGGATGACCAGCATGATGTCGCGGATCTCGCCCTCCAGCTTCTCCTCCTCGGCCTCCAGCTCGGCCAGACGCTGGGCCTGGGCGGTCACCTTGGCCTTGGCGGCCTCGGCCTCCGCCAGCTTGGAGGGGTCCTTCTTGGCCTGGCCCATCAGCATGCCCACCTGCTTGGAGAGGGTGTTGCGCTCGGCGCGCAGGGCGTTGGCCTCGGTCATCACCGCGCGGTTCTTCGCGTCCAGCTCGATGACCTTGTCCACCAGAGGCAGCTTGGCCTCCTGGAATTTCTTCTTGATGTTCTCCTTCACTGCGTCGGGATTTTCCCGCACAAATCGAATGTCCAGCATGTCGATACTCCCCTTTTACTTGTTTTCTTCCTTATTGTAGCCGCCCAGCAGGTTCGCGAAGGCGGAAAGCTGCTCGTCCGAGTAAAAATGCACCGTCAGGCTGCCCTGGCCGTTTTTGTAGTCCACCTTGACCTCGCTGCCCAGCACTTCCCGCAAAGCGTACTCCACTTCGCCTGCCAGCGCGGGGCGCAGGGGCTGGGGCTTGGGCGGTTTTTCCGGCTTTACCAGTTTTTTGCACAGGGCTTCGGTCTGGCGCACGTTCAGGTTCTGGCCCACCACCGCCTCGGCGGCCTTTGTTTGCAGCGCCGCGTCCGGCAGGCCCAGCAGCACCTTTGCGTGGCCGGTGGAGAGCTTGCCCTCCTTCAAAAAGGCCAGCACGTCGTCGGGCAGGTTCAACAGGCGCAGGCTGTTGGCGATCGCGCTGCGGCTCTTGCCGATTTTCTGGGCGGTCTGCTCCTGGGTCAGCTCGCACCGCTCCATCAGCTGGCGATAGCCCATGGCCTCCTCCACCGGGTCCAGGTCCTCCCGCTGGAGGTTCTCGATGAGGGCCAGCTCCATGGCTTCGGCGTCGGTCACGTCCTTGATGACCACCGGCACCTCGGAAAGGCCCGCCAGCCGCGCGGCCCGCCAGCGGCGCTCGCCGGCGATGATTTTGTAGGCTCCGCCGGCCGCCGCACGCACCGCGATGGGCTGCAGCAGGCCGTGGCGGGCGATGCTGTCCGCCAGTTCGGAGAGGGCCTGCTCGTCGAAGTCCTTGCGGGGCTGGTCCTTGTCCGGCTCAATTTCCCGCAGGGGCAGGGTGCTCACCGGGCCGCCCACGTCCCGGGCGGCGTCCTCGAAGAGGCTTTCCAGCCCGCGGCCGAGGCCTCCTTTTTTCACTGCCATCCTTTTTCCCCCTTTTTACCGGTTGTTTGCAAGGAACTCCCTGGCCATTTCCATGTAGGCCTCGTTTCCCTTGCTCACCGGGTCGTAGTAATTGATGGGCATGCCGAAGCTGGGCGCTTCGGAGAGCCGCACGTTCCGGGGCACGGTGGTCTTGTAGACCTTGTCCCCGAAGAACTTTTTCACCTGCTCCACCACCTGCAGGGTGAGGTTCAGGCGGCCGGCGTACATGGTGAACACCACGCCCTCGATCTCAAGGTAGTGGTTGTACATCTTGCGCACGGTCTTGAGGGTGCTCATCAGCTCGGACAGGCCCTCCAGGGCGTAGAACTCGCACTGGATGGGGATGAGCACCGAGTCGCAGGCGCACAGGCCGTTGAGGGTGAGCAGGTCCAGGCTGGGCGGGCAGTCGATGAAGATGAAGTCGTAATTGCCGGCCACCTGTGCCAGCGCCTGCCGCAGGCGGCTCTCACGCTTGGGCATATTCACCAGCTCCACCACCGCGCCGGACAGCTGGATGTTGGAGGGGATGATGTCCACCTTGAACTGGGTGGGAAGAATGGCGTCGGCGGCCTTGGCCTCCCCGATGAGCAGCTCATAAACGCTGGCCTCCACATTTTTCTTGGAGACGCCGAAGCCGCTGGTGGTGTTGCCCTGGGGATCCAGGTCCACAATGAGGACTTTTTTGTCCTGGGCGGCCACACAGGCCGCCAGATTGACCGCCGTGGTGCTTTTGCCCACGCCGCCCTTTTGGTTCGCAACCGCAATGATCTTGCCCACGTTTGTTCTCCTCTTGTTCTGTGTGCTGATGTGCCGGCAGGCGCGCCGGCCCCGAAAAAACGGACTGTGCTTGTTATTATAGCACAGCCCGGCCTCTTTTGAAACGGGCAATATCTTGTGGTCCGCCCAAAAAAGCCCCTATTTGCGGGGCCATTTTCTATATATAGTGGCTGTTCCTCGGCGGCGCAGAGCGAATTTTTCTCAAAATGTTCCACGTGGAACATTGTTTTTGCAGAATTGCGGGCCTGCGAAATGTTCCACGTGGAACATTTCGGGGTGTGCTCTTCCCTGCCCTGGGGAGGTTTTTGTTTGGGTCGCGTTCTTTCTCCGGGCGTTGAATAGGGCCAGGCAAAGCATTTGAATCAAAGCTGCCCTTCCCTTTCACCGGGCGGCGCGGGGGTGCGGGCAGTTTTGCGCTGGGTGGCCGCGTCACCGTTCGCCGCCGCACGCGGCGTTTCGGACACGCTGCACCCCCACCGTGCAGCGTGTTCGCTCCGATGCGCACTACGCGGCGACAGCGCCGCGGCTGGCTCGGCTTTCAGCTGACGGTATCCCAGACAAATGGGTCAGTGCACCACCCTACTTCTCTTCCACCTTCCCTACCCCGCCAGAACGGTGTCGGTTTCTCTCAACTCTTCTGGCCCGGTTCGCATCAGGGGACAGGCCGGGTAAATCCTGCCGTCTTCCCCGCCCTGCCTTTCCTCATTGCACCTGTCTCCCTTTCCTTCTCTTCTTCGCGGTGCTATACTGGAGTCAAATCCACAGCAAAAGGAGGCCTTCTGAAATACGTGTCCGCACTCTTTGGCGTGTGCCTGTGTTCTGCCTTTTGGCAAGCTTGCTCTCTTATTGGCTGACGGTTTTTGCCGGCCCGCTGTTTTATGTAAGTCGGGCAGTGAACGTCGATGGCTCCATCGAAGTCTCCGTCGACCCGCTGCGCAGTACGCTGCTTCAAATCGCGCTGTTTCTTTTGGTGCTCCTGCTGGGCGCGCTGTGGGCCTTCCGCTCCATGACGCGGCGGGAGATCGCTTGTTCGGCGGCGCTGCTGATCCTGCCCATGCTGGCCATCGTTCTGGCGCAGCTTTGGGTCCCCAGCTTCCCATTGAAAGTCAGTGTCTTCTTGTCTCCGTTTTACAATTGGAGCGGCAGCCTTTCCTCCCTCTTGATGCAGTGCTCCCTCCCTCTGCCCGTTGCGACCATCATCGCCCAGTTCGCGCCGCTGCTGTTCGTCCCCTTTGGGCGGCAAAAGGTCTGACCGCTTTTCTGTGACGTTTGCCCCGGAGTTTCCTCCGGGGCTTTTTCATTGTTCCACGTGGAACAATGCGGGGGGCCGCCGGAAAATGTTCCACGTGGAACATTGGGCCGCACAAAAAACCCGGAGCCCCCGCCGCGGTGTGCGGACAAGGGCTCCGGGATGTTAAGGGCATGGTGATGGGACAAAGGTTTTGCGTTTGGGCAGCTGTGTTTTTCTCCGTTCCGAGACATGCTGCGCGGCGGCAGCGCCGCGGCCTGTCTAGGTGGCGTCGGACGGCAGACGGACGAAATGGGCGGACCCACGCACTGTTTCGCCAGTCAAAACCGCGCTCTGATTTTCTCAGGCCGAGCAGCCCGCGCCGGAGGCGGCGGTCTTTTTGGAGGGCTCGGTGGGGATATGTACCGTGTATTCCACAAAGCCCTCCCCTTCCCGCTTGGTGGTGTGGGCGGGCACGCCCGCGTCCACCATCAGGCGCACCGCCTTGTTGATGGTGTTCACGAAGATGCGCACGTCCCGCACCATGGGCACCGGGCGGCGGCGGGGCGGCTTTTTCTGCTGAAGGCACTGCTCCACATACTCGTCCGCTTGACGGGCGTTCATTTTCTTCTTCACGAACTGGGCCAGGGCGCGGCTGCGCTGTTCGCTCTCCGGCAGGCGGAGCACCGCCCGGGCGTGGCGCTCGGTGAGGCCGTTGGCGATGCAGTAGGCCTGCTGCTCCTCGTTCAGCGCCAGCAGGCGCAGCTTGTTGTTCAGGGTGGGCTGGGCCAGCCCCAGGCGCTTGGCCGCCTCCTCTTGGGTGCAGCCCCAGAGGGCGATGACCTCCCGGATGCCCCGAGCCTGCTCGAAGGGGTCCAGGCCCTGGCGCTGGATGTTTTCCAAAAGGCCCAGCGCCGCCGACTGGCTCTCGTCCCGCTGGGCCAGGATGGCCGGTATCTCGGCAAGGCCCGCCAGCTTGCAGGCCCGCAGCCGCCGCTCCCCCGCCACCAGCTCGTACTCGCCCTTTTCCTTGCCGGGGCGCACGCTCACCGGCTGCAGCAGGCCGTTCTGGGCAATGCTCAGCGCAAGGCGGGCAATTTCCTGCTCGTCAAAATGGGTGCGGGCCTGATGGGCCGAGGGCACGATCTTGTCCACCGGCAGCAGCAGCACCTTTCCCTGCACCTTCGGTCTCGGGGTCAGCATGGGTCATTTCTCCTTCCCGTCGGCGGGGCTTGTCCGGTTTTGTTGCAAAAAAATCGGACGCCCGCGGCATTTTTCCTCTCCTGCCTTGAGAAAGAGGGCCTCATCGCCCTTTCCTCTCTGCAAAAAGAAGTATACCACGCGCATCCGATATTTTCCAGTATTTTCCATTTACACCAAGCGACGGCATCCGCGCTTTGGCCCGTCACTTCAAGGGGGCTTTTGCGATTTTTCCGCCGCCCCTGGGGTAAACGGTCGAAGTGTGCGAAATCTTTTCGCACAAAATCAGGCACCGCTCGTCGCCGCCGGGCAGGTGCAGCCGGGCAGTCTCCTTCCAGGCGCCGCCCAGCTTGGCGATGGCGTTCCTGGCGGCGGCCAGCTCTTCCTCGCCGGAAGCGCCCTTGAGGGCGATGAACACGCCCCCCACCTTCACCAGGGGCAGGCAGTATTCGCTGAGGACCGGCAGGGCGGCCACCGCGCGGGCGCAGGCCACGTCGAAGGCCTCCCGCCACTGCTTGCGGGCCGCTTCCTCCGCCCGCTCCTTGGCGAACTCCACGCCGGTAAGGCCCAGCTCGCCGCAGACCCAGCGCAGAAAATCCACCCGCTTGCCGGTGGGCTCCATCAGGGTGAGCTCCAGGTCGGGCTTGTAGATTTTGGCCACCACGCCGGGGAAGCCCGCGCCGGTGCCCACGTCCACCAGCCTGCCCGCCACCTCGGGGCGGGCGGCAAAGAGCAGGCTGTCCACAAAGTGCTTGTCCTCGATGCCCTCCGGGTCGGTGATGGCGGTGAGGTTCACTTTCTGGTTGTAGTCCACGAGGCACTGGGCGTATTTATCCAGCTTGTCCAGCATTTCGCCGGTGAGGCTCACACCTTCGGCGGCGCACTTGGCCGCAAGGCGCTGTTTGTCGATCATTGGTCGGTCTCCCCTTCCCTTTTTGCTTTGGCGTTGGCGGCGGCCACGGCCACCGAGAGCACGGCGATGTCCGCCGGCGACACGCCGGGGATGCGGCCCGCGGCGGCGATGTCCGCCGGGCGCAGCTTCTGCAGTTTTTCCCGGGCCTCCAGCCGCAGGCCCTCCAGCGGCGCATAGTCAAAATCCGCCGGGATGGGCTGGCCCTCCAGCCGCTTTGTCTCCCGGATGACCCGCTGCTGCCGGGCGATGTAGCCCTCGTATTTTATCTCGGTGACGATGCGGCCGGCCATGCGGCTGTCCACGCCCTCGCCGGGGCCGATGACCGCCGCGATGTGGTCGTAGGTCAGCTCCGGGCGGCGCAGCAGCTGGGCCGCCGTGCCTCCCTTTTCCACCGGGGGCAGGCCCTCTTTCTCGGTGACGGCGTTCAGGTCGGCGGCCCGCACGGTGGTGGAGGCCAGCCGCTTTTCCTCGGCGGCCTTCACCTCCATGGCCTTTTCAAAGGCGGCCCAGCGCTCATCGTCCACCAGCCCGAACTTGCGGCCGATGGGGGTGAGGCGCTCGTCGGCGTTGTCCTGCCGCAGGGTCAGGCGGTACTCGCTGCGGCTGGTCATCATGCGGTAGGGGTCCATCACGCCCTTGGTGACCAGGTCGTCCACCAGGGTGCCCAGGTAGGAGGTGTAGCGGGGCAGGGTCATGGGCTCTTTGCCCAGCACCGCCAGAGCGGCGTTCGCGCCCGCCAGCAGCCCTTGGGCCGCCGCCTCCTCGTAGCCGCTGGTGCCGTTGAACTGGCCCGCGCCGTACAGCCCCGCCACCGCCCGGCTTTCCAGGGTGTGGCGCAGGGCCTGGGGGTCGATGCAGTCGTACTCGATGGCGTAGGCCGGGCGCATGATTTCAAGATGCTCAAAGCCCCGGATGGTGCGGTACATGGCGATCTGCACGTCCTCGGGCAGGCTGCTGCTCATACCCTGGAGGTACATCTCCTCCGTGTCCGGGCCGCAGGGCTCCACGAAGATCTGGTGGCGGTCCTTGTCGGCAAAGCGCACCACCTTGTCCTCGATGCTGGGGCAGTAGCGGGGGCCGATGCCCTCGATGGCCCCGCCGTAGAGGGGCGAGCGGTGGAGGTTGGCCCGGATGACGTTGTGGGTCTCGGGGTTGGTCCAGGCGATGAAGCAGTCCACCTGATTCTTCACGCCGCCGGGCGGGGTGAGAAAGCTGAAGGGCTCGGGGGGCTCCTCCCCCGGCTGGCGCTCCAGCACCGAAAAGTCGATGCTGCGGCGGTGCACCCGGGCGGGGGTGCCGGTCTTGAAGCGGCGCATGGGCAGGCCCGCCGCCCGCAGGCTCTCGGCCAGGAGGGTGGCGGCGTGCTGGCCGTCGGGGCCGCTGGGCACCGAAGCGTCGCCCACGAAAATCTTGCCGGCGAGATTGGTGCCGGTGCAGAGCACCACCGCCTTGGCCCCGTAGAAGCCGTGGAGGCGGGTGCATACGCCCTTCACCCGGCCGTTTTCAATAAGAATGTCCACCACCTCGGCCTGCTTGATGGAAAGGCTGGAGATGTGCTCCAGATATTCCTTTGTGAAGCGGTGGTAGGCCTGCCGGTCGATCTGCGCCCGCAGGGAGTGCACCGCAGGGCCCTTGCCCCGGTTGAGCATCCGGCTTTGCAGGGTGGTTGCGTCGGCGGCCAGGGCCATCACGCCGCCCAGGGCGTCTATCTCCCTCACCAAGTGGCCCTTGGCGGTGCCGCCGATGCTGGGGTTGCAGGGCATGTTGCCGATGCCGTCCAGCCCCAGGGTGAACAGGGCGGCGGAGACACCCAGCCGGGCGGCCGCCGCCGCGGCCTCGATGCCCGCGTGGCCCGCGCCCACCACGATAACGTCAAAATCGCCCAGATGGACGAGACCTTTTGTGTCGGAAGCCATCAGTGGCCCCCCTTTCGAATAACAATGTTATTTTCCTACGCAGAAGGTGGAGAACACTTCCTCCACCACCGCTTCGGAGGCGTCCTCGCCGGTGAGGCGGCAGAGGGCGGAGAGGGCGTCGTCCACGCAGACGCTCACCGCGTCCAGCCCGAAGCCGCCGGCCAGGGCGTTCTCCGCCTCTTCCAGCGCGGCGCGGCCCTCGCAGGCGGCGGCGTACTGCCGCTGACTCACAAGGCAGGGGGCGCTGGGGTCGAGATTCGCCACCCCCAGCACTCGGCGCACCGCTTCGCCCAAAGCCTGGGCGCCCTCGCCCCGGCCCGCGGCCAGGGTGACCACCTCCGCAAAGCTGGCCGCAATGGCCGCCGGGTCGAACTGCTGAGGCAGGTCGCTCTTGTTCACGATGGCGATGGCCGGCCGCCCGGCGCAGTCCGCCGCCAGCTGTTTGTCCTCCTCGGTGAGGGGGGCCGAGCCGTCGAACACGGCCAGGATGAGGCCCGCCTCCTCCATGGCGCGGCGGCTGCGGCGGATGCCCTCCGCCTCCACCACGTCGCCGGTGTCCCGCAGGCCGGCGGTGTCCCGCAGGGTGACGCGCACGCCGCCCAGCATCACCGCCTGCTCTACCACGTCCCGGGTGGTGCCGGCGATGGGGGTGACGATGGCCCGGTCGAAACCCGCCAGAAGGTTGAGCAGAGTGCTCTTGCCCACGTTGGGGCTGCCCACGATGGCCGCGTCCACGCCCTGGCGCAGAACAGCGCCCGCGCCGAAATTTTTGATGAGGTCGGAAAGGCCGGCCTTCACCTCGCCCAAAGTTGCGGAAAGGGCCTCCGGCTCCAGGGCGGGCACGTCCTCCTCAGGGAAATCCACCCAGGCGGCGATGTGCCCCGCCAGGGCCACCAGCTGCTGTTTGAATCCGTCGATGCGCTTTGCCAGCGCGCCGTCCAGCGCCGTGCGAGCCAGAGCCGCACCCTGCCGCCCCGCCGCGCCGATGAGGCTCATCACTGCCTCCGCCTGGGTCAGGTCGATGCGCCCGTTCAAAAAGGCGCGCCGGGTGTACTCCCCCGGCCCCGCGGGGCGGGCCCCCGCCGCGATGCAGGCGTCGATGAGGCTCTGGGCCACCACCGGCCCGCCGTGGCAGCTCAGTTCCGCCACGTCCTCGCCGGTGTAGCTGTGGGGCGCACGGAAGAACAAGGCCACCCCGTCGTCCAGCTGGCGGCCGTCGGCCATGAAGTTGCCGTAGAGAGCGGTGTAGCCCTTCGCGTTTTCCACTTTTTTGGCGGCGTTGTGTGGAAAAAACACCTTTGCCGCCACCGCCAGCGCCTCCTCGCCGGACAGGCGCACCACGGCGATGCCGCCCTCCCCCGGGGGAGTGGCCAGCGCCACGATGGTCTCGGCCATGAAAAACGCCTCCTTCTGCAAAGCCGCATTTTTGGGTATATCCGATTTATTTTAGCACAGCGCCGCCGAGGGGGCAAGGGGGCGGCGGCGCGGGCAAAGCAGAAACAGGGCGGCGCGCTCCCCTGTTTTGCCCGGCTTTCCGCCCGATGCAGGCCGAGCCAGTCGCGGCACTGCCGCCGCGTAGTGCGCCTCGGAGCGAACACGCTGCACGGCGCGAGTGCAGCGTGTCCGAAACGCCGCGTGCGGCGGCGGACAGGGACGCGGCCACCCCGCGCAAAACTGCCCGCACCACAGCGCCGCCCGGAAAAAGGATAAGGACAGCTTTGATTGAAGTGCTCCGCCCGGTCCATCCCCACCGCACGCGGCATCCCGGACACTTTTCAGGACAAAGAAAAGTGTCCGTTCTGATGCGCACTACGTGGGGAGGACCGGGCTCCGCCTCGGCCCGCTTTGGGCGGCGAGCAAGTCAAAACGGGAAAGAGCACCGCCCTGCCTTGCCGCGCCTCCCCCTCCCCCCTCCCTTGTCCCTCCCCCCTTGTGCCCCCCGTCCCCCGGCGCCGCAATATCTTGTGCTCTTATCGGCGCGGAACAAAAATTTATCGAAAAACGATAAAAAACACTTGAAATTCGATAATGCCCATGCTATACTGGCCTCAAAGAGCGGGGGCGGCCTTTGGGCCGCGCCGCAAACAGCCGGGGCGGAGCGGGCCTTTTTTGTGGCCGCCGCCTTCGGCAGCGAAAAACGGCGGCCTTCGGCCCGCCGCAAGAAAGGTGGAGCGGATATGCTCACTGCCATCCTCTCTCTCAGCCAGCTGCGGGGCGCTCAATTGTGGCTGGTCTTCTGGCTGGCCCTGGCGGCGCTGTATTTCGCCCTGATGCTGGGCGTGCCGCCCCTGCGCAGAAAGGCCGGGGCCAGAAATATCCTGCTGGCCTTTTTGGCGGCGGAGGTGTTCACCGACCTTGTCTGGGCGGGGGTCTACGGCTACCACCCGGTCTACCGGAACCACGGCATCGCCGCCGTCTACGGCCTCGCCCTCTGGCCGGTGTCGCTGGCGGCGGCCGCCGCCGCGGCCCTCGTCTGGGGCAAACGAAACTCGTCAAAAAAGGAGAAATCCCCCATGTGGAGCGAAAAAAACAGCCTTTCCCTCTCCCGGCTGGCGGTGCTGCTGTTCACCGGCGCGGTGGCCGTGTGCGACGTTGCCGGCTGGTGGCTGGTGAACTGGTTCATCCGCACCAGCCGTTATGTGGGCATCAACGACACCGCCCATCTGGTGTGGGGCCTCGTCACCCTCTACGTTGCCAGCGCCGCGGCCTATGTGCTGCTGTGGAACCTCTACCGCCTTTTGGCCAACATCGAGGCCGAACAGGTGTTCGTGGCCGACAATGTCCACCATCTGAGGGCGGCCAGCTGGTGCTGCATGGCGGTGGCGCTGCTGTGCCTTGGCGGCGCGGTGTTCTACCTGCCCATGGTGATGGTGGCCGCCGCCGCGGCCTTCATGGGCCTCATCGTTCGCATCATCAAAAACGTGTTCCAGCGGGCCATCGGCATGAAGGCCGAGCTGGACCTGACCATTTGAAGGGGGCGGAGCAATGCCCATCATCATCAATCTGGACGTGGTCATGGCCCGCCGCAAGATCGGCGCGGGCGAGCTTGCCGAAAAGGTGGGCATCACCCCGGCCAACCTCTCCATCCTGAAAAACAACAAGGCCAAGGCGGTGCGCTTTTCCACCCTGGCGGCGTTGTGCCGCGCGCTGGACTGCCAGCCCGCCGACCTGCTGGAGTATGTGCCCGGCGAGGAGGACGAAAAGGAGGACGGCCAATGAAAAAGCGGCTTCTTTCGGCGGCGCTGGCGCTGGCTTTGGCGGCGGCGTGCCTCACCGGCTGCGGCGCGGCCAGCGAGGAAAAGACCGTGGCCAAGGCCCTGGGTCTGGAAAAACTGCCCGCCGTGACCCATATCTCTTCCTACGACAGCCACGGCGGCTTTTTGGGCGACGGGGTCAGCTGCATCGCCCTCACCTTTGAGGACGACCAGCTGGAACAGCAGCTGGCCGCCGACCCGGACTGGAACAGTCTGCCCGCGGACGAAACGGTGCAGGCCCTGGTCTGGGGCGTGGAGGACGGGACCGTCAGCATCGGCCCCTGCCTCACCGACAGCGACGGCCAGCCTCTGGTGCCGCCGGTGGAGAAGGGCTGTTACCGCCTCATCGACCGCCACAGCGACCAGCAGGGCGACATCCTCAGCCGCGGCTCCTTCAACTTCACCGTGGGCGTTTACGACGCCGAGGCCCGCGTCCTCTATTGCTGCGAGCTGGACACCTGAAAAGCGGCCCATCCCGGCCGCACCGCCGTCAACTTTGTGATTAAAAAAGGAGACCCCTATGAAACGCACCCTTTGGACCATTCTTCTGGCGGCGATGCTGCTCTTCTCCGCCTGTGCCCTCAAGGCCGGGCCCCTCACCCTGCCCGACGCCGACGACGTGACTGAAGTGCGGCTGGAATACGGCGGCGAGAGCGTTGTCCGCGCCGGCCCCGGCTGGATCGGGATGCTGCTGGAGGACCTGGCCGCCGCCCAGCCCACCCGCAAGGCCACCGTGCAGGACGTGCCGGACAAAGAGGACATGGCCGCAGTGCACTTTGTGCTGGAGGACGGCAGCGAGCAGACCCTGTTCGTCTACCCCGAAAAGGACAAATGGTACATCGAGCGCCCCTACGAGGGAGTGTATGAGACCGACCAGCTCCTGTGGGTGATGGTCACCGACCTGAGTGAATGAGCGGGGCCGCCCGGCCCCATTGAACAAATGAATCAAAGGAGGGTTTGATGATGGAACCCCGCAAAAAGGAGGGCAGCGCCTGCCCACCTGTCTTTCCTGCACCCAAAAATCAGGCCATGGAGCCTGCCGCGCCGGCTGTGACCGGCGAAAAAACGCCCCCGGCCTACGGCCCGCAGACGGGCAGCGCCCCCATGCCGAAACCGGCGGCAAGCGCCCCCTTCCCGGCCGGGGCAGCGGCGGCCCCCGCGCCCGGCTCTGCCTGCGGCCCGCAGTCCGCGCCCGCCCAAAAAGAAACACCGGCGGCCCCCGCGCCCGGAACGCCGCCCGTCTCCCCCGCCGCCTCCCGCCCACCGCTGCCCAAATGGATGGTCCCCGCGGCCCTGGTCAGCTGGGCCTGGGGCTGGACCTACGCCCGGGGCCTGCTGTTCGGCTTTGAATACAGAGCGGTCTTTATGGCCCTGTTCTGCCTTTTGTTCTTTGCCGGGGTGGAGGGCATGTGCCGGGCCGCGGCCCGCCCCGCCTCCAAAGAGAGCCGGCTGTGGCTGGCGCTGTGGGGCCTGCTGGCGGCGGACTACATCTTCAAAATTTCCGCCCTTTACTACTACGACGCAGTGCAGACCTGGGAGTTCCTCGCCCTGCATCTGGCCGCCGCTTACTGGGTGCTGGCCCGCACCGGGTCCCTCACCGAGGGCCGCACCGGCCCCTTTCTGCCCCTGGACGGGCTGCGGGCGCTGGTCACGGTGCCCTTCGGCAACTTCTTTCTGCGCATCCGGGTGCTGGGGCGGGCGCTGATCGACTGGCTGCGCGGCCTTGCCGGGCGCAAAAAGGGCAGCGTCTGGGCCGGGGTGGTCACCCTGTGCGTGGCGGCGCCGGTGCTGGCGCTGGCCGCGGGGCTGCTCTCCAGCGCGGACGACGCCTTCGGCGCGGCGCTGGAAAACTTTTTCCGCTGGTTCACTCTGCCCGAGGCGGTGTTCACCGAGCTCATGTATTTCGCGGTGGGCCTGCCGGTGGGGGCCTACCTCTTCGGGCTGGCGGCGGGCGCGCTGAAAAAAGCCCCCGACCCCGCCCGGGGCGCGTCCCTGCGGGCCGAGGCGGAAAAACTGCGCCTTGCCCCCGGCGGCGCGCTGGCCCTCTGCCTTGCGCTGCTGCTGGCGCTCTATGTCCTGTTCTTCTCCATCCAGCTGAACTACCTCACCGGCGGCTTCTTTGGGCATCTGCCCGATGGCTTCACCGCCGCCGAATACGCCCGCCGGGGCTTCTTTGAGCTGTGCGCCGTGGTGGTGCTCAACTTCTCGGTGCTCACCGCCGCCGCCAAGACCAGCCGCACCCCCCTGCGCCAAAGCCCGGTGCTGAAAGGGCTGGCCGCCGCCCTCTGCCTTTCGAACCTTCTGTTCGCCGCGGTGGGCGCGTCCAAGATGTTCCTTTACATCCGCCGCTTCGGCTTCACCCCCAACCGCATCGTCTCCGGCTGGTTCATCCTGGTGCTGGCGGTGCTCACGGTGCTGGCGCTGGTCAGCATCTTCCGCCCCTTTGCGGTGGTGCGCGCCGCCGCCGCGGTGTTCTGCGCCATGTTTTTGGCTTTGTGCCTCTCCCAGCCGGACGTCTGGCTGCGGGCCGCCAACCGGCAGCTGGCCGCCGCCGGCGTGGTGGAGAGAGAGGACGTCGGCGACTGGCTGCTGTATATGCCGGAAAAGAGTTCCGCATGGGATTGACCAAAATGTAAAAACCCGCCGCCCCGCATTCTGCCGGGGCGGCTTTTGTGGTATAATAACCGAAAAACGGCCCCGCGCCTTTTGCGCGGCGGCTTCATGGCACAACAAAAAACACCGAAAGGAGGCCCCGCCCGTGTCCCCTGCCCTCTCGCCCCGCGCCTTTGACCGCCCCCACGCCCAGGCCCTGGCGGCGGCCCTTTCCCTGCTGGCCCTGGCGCTGGTGCTCTACCACTCGCTGGCGGGGGGCACCCTTCTTTCTCCCAACGTCTACGACAGCTACCTTTTGCAGGCCCAAAACTGGCTGGAGGGCCGGGCATACATCGAGGGCGGCGAAAGCTGCCCCTGGCTGGAGCTGGCCGTGTTTGAGGGCCGTTATTACCTCTCCTTCCCGCCGGTGCCCTCGGTGCTGGCGCTGCTGCCCGCCGCGCTGGGCCTCTCTTTGGGCAACCTGTGGCAGGCGCTGTGGGCCCTGGCCGCCCTGGCCGGGGTCTACCTCTGCTTCTGGCAGACGGGCCACGCCCCCCGGGCCTGCGCCTTCTGGGCCCTCTTCGCCACCTTGTCCGCCAACTTTTTCTGGCTGGCGTGCAGCGGCGGCGTGTGGTTCCAGGCCCAGGTGCTCAACTTCGCCTTCACCGTCTGGGGCCTGTTCTTCTGGCTGAAAAAGCAGTACGCCCCCGCCTTCTTCCTGCTGGCGCTGGCGGTGGGCTGCCGCCCCTTCACCGCCCTGTTTGCCGTTGTGCTCTGGCTGGGGGCCGCCCTGGGCGCGGCGAAAGAGCGCCGCTGGGGCCGCCTCGCCGCCTTCACCGCGCCCCCCGCCGCCGTGGCGCTGGCCCTGGGGTGGTACAACTTCATCCGCTTCGGCAATCCCTTCGAGTTCGGCCACTCTTACCTGCCGGAGTTCGTGCGGGACGGCGGCCAGTTCACGCTGGAAAACTTCTGGCAAAACCTGTGGAACGTGCTGCGTCCCGTCACCCTCACCTCCTCGCTGGAGCTCTCCTTTCCCACCTTCAACGGCTTCTGCCTTTTTGTCGCCAGCCCCATCTTTCTTTTGTGGGCCGTCGACATCGTCCGCGCCGCGGCCAAAAAGCGCCTTGCGCCCCGGGACCTGCTGGCCCCCGCGCTGGCCCTCATCACCCTGGCGGCGCTGTGCCTGCACCGCACCATGGGCGGCTGGCAGTTCGGGGCCCGCTACACCGTGGACCTCATCCCCCTCGCCCTCTGGTGGTATCTGACCCGGCCCCGCCGCCCGCTGGGCACGGGAGCGCTGTGGCTGGCCGGGGCGGGCGCGCTCTTCAATTTTTACGGCGCGATCCACATGCTGAGCCACTGAAAGGAGGAAGCCTATGGGTGCGTTCATCGGTCATTCGGGCGGCGCGCTGATGGTGCTGTTCGTGGCGCTGCTGGCACTGCGGTGCGCAAAGCGCCTGGGGCTGGTCCTCTGGCCCGCCGCCCCCGCCCGGCCCCTCGCCCCCCGCTGGGCCCCCGGCCCCGGCGCGCTGGCGCTGGCGGCCTTCGGCGTTCTGGCGGCGCAGTTTTTGTTTGCCTTCCTCTGCTGGCGGGACCTGGGCCAGACGGGGGGCCTTGCCGCCTTCTGGCAGCATTTCTTTGAGCGGTTCACCACCGCCGGCGACAGCCCCCACTACCTGCTTTTGGCCCGCGAGGGCTACGCGGCGGAGGGGGACGCGGCGAAGTACATCGTCTTTTATCCCCTTTACCCCCTGGCGGTGCGGCTGATGCACGCCCTGCTCGCCCCCTTTTCGGTCAGTTGGGAGGCGGCGGCCCTGGCGGTGAGCTGGCTGTGCTGGAGCGGCGCGGGGGCGGCCATGCTGGCCCTGGCGGGGCAGGACCTGCCAAGGGAGCAGGCGGCCTTCGCCGTTGCCCTGATGGCCCTTTACCCCTTTGGCTTTTTCGCCCTGGGCGTTTATACCGAGAGTTTGTTTTTGCTGCTGAGCCTGCTTTGCATGCTCTTTGCCCGCCGGAAGAACTGGCTCGCCGCCGGCGTTTTTGGGGCGCTGGCCGTCCTCTGCCGTAACCAGGGCCTGGTGCTGCTTTTGCCCCTTTTGTACCTCTGGCTGCGGGCCCGCAGAGAAAAAAAGCAGGGCCCCGCCTCTCTGGCGCTGGCCCTGCCCCTTCTGGGCTGGGGCGGGTATCTTGCCCTCAACTGGCGGCTCTTCGGCAGCCCCTTCGCCTTCTTTGAGTTTCTGGCCTCGCCCCCCTGGTACCAGACCACCCGGTGGATCGGCGAAAATCTGGCCCAGCACTGGCAGATGGCGCTGGACTACCCCGGCCTCGCCCCCTTTATCTACCACGCCCAGCTGGCGCTCTATTTCGCCGCCATGGCCCTGCTGTTTTTCGGCCTTTGGAAAAAATGCCCCACCCACTGGCTCATCTGGGGCGGCGGGTACCTGGGCATGAGCTACCTCGCCGGCTGGCTCATCAGCGGCGGGCGCTATGTCTTCGGCTGCCTGCCTCTCTACCTCATCGGGGCCTCCCTGCCCCGCCCTGCCCGCTGGCTGCTGGCGGCGGTGAGCGCTTTTTTCCTTTGGAAAATGGGCGTGTGGTACATGCAGGGACAGGCGATCATGTAATGATTTTTAATAAAATACAAATTGTATAAAAAAGCGCTCGCCGAACACTTCGGCGGGCGCTTTTGAGGTTCCAAAAAAATCAGCTTCGGATGAGTTCCTTGAACCGGGCGAAGGAGAGCTTGTCGTTGTAGAGGTCGATGATCCGCTGGCCGTCGGCCTTCAGCGAGGCGCAGAAGATGCCGATGATGAGGTGGCGGGCGGTCTCATCGCTCATGCCGTCCCGGTAGCAGTGGGCCAGCTCCAGGGCCACGTCCTTTTCCAGGTTGTAGGTGTATTTGCCGGTGACCATGATGCTGTTCAGCTCTTTGCAGGCGTTGGCCATCTGCATGGCCTTCTCCTCGCTCTCCACGTCGAAGGGCAGAAAAGCCCACAGGTGCAGCACCTGGGCCTTTTCCATGGCGGAACAAACGATGGTGTAGCGGGTGCCGCCGATGCTCACCTTCGCCCGCACGGTGTTCCGTTCGTTGCTGCGTTCACAGTCCAGCTCCAGGTCGTTTCTGAACACCCGCTCGCACAGGTCCAGCACGCCGGAAGCGTCGTATGCAAGAGACATTGGTCAATCCTCCCCGCTCAGTTTTTCCAGTTCGTCCGCCAGGGTGGTGTAGCCCTTGCAGATGGATTCCATCGACTTCATGTAGCGGCTGTCCAGGTTGCCGCCCATGACCCCCAGCAGATAGGCGGCGGTCTTCTCGCCGAACTCCCGGTCGGAGTACACCCGCTGGGTCACCTCCACCATGATGTGCTCGCCGTCGGTGGTGGGGTAGAAGGAGCCATTGACCAGGTTGGCGTTGGCCAGCGCGCACAGCAGGGTCACGTCGTCCACCGAGCAGCCGGTGATGGAGAAGGGGCTCATGGCGACCAGCGTGACATACCGCTCCTCGATCTTCCACAGCAGGGTGTAGTGGCCGGTGTCCAGCCCGGTGGGGAAGAAGATGTGGAACTCGTCGGCGTTTTCATCGAACTTGTAATCCTTGCCGCGCAGGTAGTTCACCACCGTGTGGTAGGTGCGCCGCCGGTCCGCCCCGCCGGAGGATGTGGGTCTTGCCGCCGCGGGCTGCGACGGTCCCTTTTTTGAAAAAAACATCGTTGTCCCTCCCTGGCCCGCAAAAGGCCGGTATTCTTATATAAATGCTTCGGCCAAACCGGCCCCGCCGGGACAAGGGCGGAAAAATTTTTTTGGACCGGGGCGCAAAGGGCAGAAAAAAACGCCGGGTTTTTCCCGACGCAGAAAGCGCATGAAAAAACCCGCCGGGGAGTTTCCTCCGGCGGGTCGTTTTGTTTTTGAGCCGAGCTCACTGCTCCGCCGCTTTCCGGCGGCGCAGCGCGTCGATCTTGAGGATGGCCGCCACGGTCTTGCCGTCCTTGATGCGGCCGTCCAGCACCATGGCCACCGCCTCGGCAAAGGGCAGCTTTTCCGGGGTGAGAAACTCGTCCTCGTCCAGATGCATGGCGCAGGGGGAAAGGCCCGTGGCCATCCAGGTGTAGATGATTTCCGAGCAGTAGCCCACCGTGGGGTAGAATTCCCCCAGGTCGGTGTAGTGCTCGGCCACAAGGCCGCACTCCTCCGCCAGCTCCCGCTTGGCCGCCTCGAAGGGGTCCTCCCCCTTTTCCAGCTTGCCGGCGGGCAGCTCCCAGAGCTCCTGCCCCAGGGCGTAGCGGTACTGGCGCACCAGATAGATCTCGTCCCGGTCGGTCAGCGCCGCGATGCAGGCGCCGCCGTGGTGGTGCACCACCTCGCGGGTGCCCTCGGCCCCGTTCTCCAGGCGCACCTTGTCGAAGGTCACGGTGATGACCCGCCCCTCGAACACGGTGCGGCTTTCCAGCTGTGTTTCGCTGTGGCTCATGCTTTCTCCTTTTCCTTTCCGGGCGCGGCCGCCTCGGGCAGCCGGGTGCACAGCACCCGCTGGATGCGCCGCTCGCCCGCCTTGAGCACCTCAAAGCGCAGGCCGCACCATTCCACCGCCGCCTTCTCCCCTTCCTCGGGGATGCGGCCCAGCTTGTCGATGATGAGGCCGCCGGGGGTGTCGAACTCCTCGTCCTCGTTCGGCTCCGGGCACTCCATGCCGAAGGCCTCGAACACGTCCGCCAGGTCGATGGCCCCGTCCACGGCGTAGCCGTCGCCCTGGGCCACCAGCTCGGCCTCCTCGTCGTCGTATTCGTCCTGGATGTCGCCGACGATCTCTTCCAGGATGTCCTCCATGCTCACAAGGCCCGCCGTGCCGCCGTATTCGTCCACCACGATGGCGATCATGGTGCGCTCGCGGCGGAAGTCCAGCAGCAGCTGGCCCGCCGGGCGGCTCTCGGGCACGAACATCACCGGCCGGGCAAAGCGGCCCACCGGGCCCTCCAGCGCCGCCGGCTCGTCGAACAGGCGCAAAAGGTCCTTCACATACAGAACGCCCACGATCTCGTCGGTGGTCTTGCGGTAGATGGGCAGGCGGCTGTTGCCGCTTTCCACCGCCGCCTTGATGACCGAGCGGCAGCCGGCGTTCTCCTCCGCCGCCACCATGTCCATGCGGTGGGTCATGATGTCGCCGGCGGTCACCTCGCCCAGATCGAAGATGTTGGTGATCATCTCCTTCTGGTTCTCGTCGATGAGGTCCTGCTGGTCGGCGTCGTCCACCATCTCATACAGGTCCTCTTCGGTCACCTGTTCCTCGTTGCCAAGGCCCGCCTTGTCCAGAAGGCGGCTCAAGGCCCCGGGCAGCTGCACCCCCCGCTTTGCGGCGGCCCAGCCGGCGGCAAGGCCCGCCAGCAGCGCCAGCACCAGCGCCGCCGCCCCCGCGGCGAACACGCCGGCGCCCGCCGGCGCTGCCGCCGCGATGAAAGTCGTATCCATGGGTCCCTCCCCATTCTGCCCGGGGGCTGCCCGGGCTGAAATGCATATATATACTACATCATAGCGGCAAAGCCCACCCTTGTCAAACCGCCAAAGGGCCAAAAGCGGGCGGTTTTGCGCCAAAAGGGCCGCCTCGCGCCGCTTTTTTTGCATCCAGGGGGCAAAAAGCGCCTGGAAAATGGTTTACTTTACACATTTGTTTTGATAGAATAATACACAGCAGAAGCTGTCCGCATGCGCGGAGGACCGGCGCTGCCGGTTTTTCGTGCGCGCGGGCAGGATAACGCGGGCCTGCCAGCAATGGCAGGAAACGTTAAATCACATGCTATGGAGGAAGAAAAATGCCTAGAGCGAAACAGTCCATGGATGGCAACACCGCGGCAGCGCATGTAGCCTATGCGTTCACCGAAGTTGCGGCCATCTACCCCATCACCCCGTCGAGCCCCATGGCCGACTATGTCGACCAGTGGTCCGCCGCCGGCCAGAAGAACATCTTCGGCACCCAGGTCAAGGTCATGGAGATGCAGTCTGAGGCTGGCGCCGCGGGCGCTGTGCACGGCAGCCTGGCCGCCGGCGCCATGACCACCACCTTCACCGCCAGCCAGGGCCTGCTGCTGATGATCCCCAACATGTACAAGATCGCCGGCGAGCTGCTGCCCAGCGTGTTCCACGTGTCTGCCCGCACCGTGGCCAGCCACGCGCTGAACATCTTCGGCGACCACAGCGACGTTTACGCCTGCCGCCAGACCGGTTTCGCCATGCTGGCTGAGACCAATCCTCAGGAAGTCATGGACCTGGCCGCTGTTGCCCACCTGGCCTCCATCGAGGGCCGCGTTCCCTTCATCAACTTCTTCGACGGCTTCCGCACCAGCCACGAGATCCAGAAGATCGAGAAGTGGGACTACGCCGATCTGGCCGAGATGGTCAACTGGGACGCCATCCAGAAGTTCCGCGACCACTCCCTGAACCCCGAGAACCCCTCCATGCGCGGCAGCCACGAGAACGGCGACATCTTCTTCCAGCACCGCGAGGCCTGCAACAAGTACTATGAGGCCCTGCCCGCCGTGGTCGAGAAGTACATGGCCAAGGTCAATGAGAAGCTGGGCACCGACTACCAGCTGTTCAACTACTACGGCGCGGCGGACGCCGACCGCGTGATCGTTGCCATGGGCTCCATCTGCGACGTGGCCGAGGAAGTCATCGACTACCTCAACGCCCACGGCGAGAAGGTGGGCCTGGTGAAGGTGCGGCTGTACCGCCCCTTCGTGAGCGAGAAGCTGCTGGCGGCCATCCCCGCCACCGCCAAGAAGATCGCCGTGCTGGACCGCACCAAGGAGCCCGGCAGCCTGGGCGAGCCCCTGTTCCTGGACGTGGTCACCGCCCTGCGCGAGGCCGGCCGCGACGCCGAGGTCATCGGCGGCCGTTACGGCCTGGGCAGCAAGGACACCCCGCCCTCCAGCGTGTTCGCCGTGTATGAGGAGCTGGCCAAGGCCGAGCCCAAGGCCCGCTTCACCATCGGCATCGTGGACGACGTGACCGGCCTGTCCCTGGAGGAGAAGCCCGCCCCCAACACCGCTGCCGAGGGCACCGTGGAGTGCAAGTTCTGGGGCCTGGGCGGCGACGGCACCGTGGGCGCCAACAAGAACAGCACCAAGATCATCGGCGACCACACCGACAAATACATCCAGGCCTACTTCCAGTACGACTCCAAGAAGACCGGCGGCGTGACCATCAGCCACCTGCGCTTCGGCGACAAGCCCATCCGCGCCCCCTACTACATCAACAAGGCCGACTTCGTGGCCTGCCACAACCCCAGCTACGTTGTGAAGGGCTTCAAGATGGTGCAGGACGTCAAGCCCGGCGGCGTGTTCATGATCAACTGCCAGTGGTCTGACGAAGAGCTGGCGCACCATATGCCCGCCGAGTCCAAGCGCTACATCGCCCAGAACAACATCCAGCTGTACACCATCAACGCCATCGACAAGGCGGTCGAGATCGGCCTGGGCAAGCGCACCAACACCATCCTCCAGTCCGCGTTCTTCGCCCTGGCCGGCGTGCTGCCCCGGGAGGACGCCATCAAGTACATGAAGCAGGCCGCCGAGAAGACCTTCGCCAAGAAGGGCCAGGCCATCGTTGAGATGAACTGGAAGGCCATCGACGCCGGCTTCGACGCCTACCACAAGGTGGAAGTGCCCGCCGACTGGGCCAACGCCGCCGACGACAAGGCCCCCGAGGCTCTGCACGGCAACGCCGCCACCGTGGACATGGTGCGCAGCATCATGGAGCCCGTTGCCCGCATGGACGGCGACAGCCTGCCTGTTTCCGCCTTTGAAAAGTATGTGGACGGCCAGTTCGAGCAGGGCGCTTCCGCCTATGAGAAGCGCGGCGTTGCGGTGAATGTTCCCGAGTGGAACCCCGACACCTGCATCCAGTGCAATCAGTGCGCCTTCGTCTGCCCCCATGCCACCATCCGTCCCTTCGCCCTGACCGCCGACGAGGCCGCCAAGGCCCCCGCCGCCCTCAAGAGCAAGGCCATGAACGGCAAGGGCTGCGAGAACTACGTCTTTGCCATGACCGTCTCTCCCCTGGACTGCATGGGCTGCGGCGTCTGCGTGAACGTCTGCCCCACCGCCGCCAAGGGCACCCTGAAGATGGTGCCGCAGGAGAGCCAGGCCGCCCAGCAGGAGGTCTTCGACTACTGCGTCGAGAACATCCGCAAGAAGGACGGCATGATGCCCGAGACCAGCGTGAAGGGCAGCCAGTTCAACCAGCCCCTGCTGGAGTTCTCCGGCAGCTGCGCCGGCTGCGCCGAGACCGCCTATGCCCGCCTGGTCACCCAGCTGTTCGGCGAGCGGATGTACATCTCCAACGCCACCGGCTGCTCTTCCATCTGGGGCGGCCCCGCCGCTACCTCCCCCTACACCACCAGCAAGGTGAGCGGCCATGGTCCCGCCTGGGCGAACAGCCTGTTTGAGGACAACGCCGAGCACGGCCTGGGCATGTATCTGGGCCAGAAGGTCATCCGCGAGTCGCTGGCTGCGAAGCTGCATGAGCTGGCCGAGGTGACCACCAGCGAGAGCAAGAAGGCGGCCATCGAGGAGTACTTTGCCACCTACGACGACGGCAAGGCCAACACCCCCGCCACCGAGAAGCTGATCGCTGAGCTGGAGGCCGATCCCGACTGCAAGTACAGCAAAGAGATCCTGCCCAAGAAGAACTACCTCTCCAAGAAGAGCATCTGGATCTTCGGCGGCGACGGCTGGGCCTACGACATCGGCTTCGGCGGCCTGGACCATGTTCTGGCTTCCGGCGAGGACGTGAACGTCTTCGTGTTCGATACCGAGGTCTACTCCAACACCGGCGGACAGGCTTCCAAGGCCAGCCAGATCGGTCAGGTGGCGCAGTTCGCCGCCGCCGGCAAGGCCATCGGCAAGAAGAGCCTGAGCGAGATCGCCATGAGCTACGGCTACGTCTACGTTGCCCAGATCGCCATGGGCGCTGACATGAACCAGACCATGAAGGCCATCACCGAGGCCGAGAGCTACCATGGTCCCTCCCTCATCATCGGCTACGCTCCCTGCGAGATGCACGGTGTGAAGGGCGGCATGACCAACTGCCAGGCCGAGATGAAGAAGGCCGTGGCTGCCGGCTACTGGAACATGTTCCGCTTCGATCCTCGCAAGAAGGCCGAGGGCGCCAATCCCTTCAGCCTGGACTCCAAGCCCGCCACCGCGGACTACAAGGAGTTCATCTCCGGCGAGACCCGTTACAGCCGCCTGAAGCTGGCCTTCCCCGAGCGCGCCGAGGCGCTGTTCGACCTGGCCGACAAGAAGGCGAAGGAGCGCTACGAGTACCTCGAGAAGCTGGTCAAGCTCTACGAGTGATCGAAACGCCCGAACGGCATAACAAAAGGACCCCCGCGAAACGCGGGGGTCCTTTTTTGCGTGCCGGGAAGAAAAGGGCGGGGCGCCGGCTTTCCGCGGCGGGCAGGCCGGCATGTCCCCCCGCCGCGTCCTTAAAATGGCCCGCCGCCGGGCTCACCCGCCGGCGGACTCCGGGGAGGCGGCCCGGGCGTCGTAGCCGTCGTTGTAACCCGATGACCAGTAGACCGCGTAGCCCTTGTAGGCGGAGGAACCGAAGGCATAGTCCGCCGGGAATCGGTCGGCGGCAAGGCCGGGGGCCCGGGGCTTTCCCGCGCCGGCGTCCGCCTCACCGGCGGCGTACCCGTTCCGATAGCCGGTTTCCGCGCCAAGACCGTAGCGCACCTGCCGCACCGCCAGAAAAACGCAGGCGAGAAAGAGAAGAGACAGGGCCGCCGCAAGGGCCATGCCCGTCGCCCTGCGGCGGCGGGAAGGGGCGGCGGCCCTTCCCTTTGCGGCCCGAAGCTCCCACAGGCAGCCCAGGCCGCAGAAGGCGAACAGCACCGCCAGATAGAACACCCAGCCGTAGTTGCGGCCGGTGAGCGTGCGCTCCATCACCGCCAGCCCGGCGGCGTTGGCCAGGGGGATGGCGGCCAGCGTCCCGGCCAGCAGCGCCCCGCCGGCGCGCCTTCGGCCCAGCAGGCGGAAGGCCAGGTGGACCAGGCAGGTCACCGCCAGGATGTGGCAGGACTGCATCCAGCCCCAGATGCAGCTTTTTGCCCCCGCCAGATAAAAGGCCGTCAGGCAGGCCAGATAGACCGCCAGATACCCGGCGGCGATGGCTGCGGCCCTCTGGAGTTCTGTGCGCAGGGCGGCCTTTGCCGCCTGCTTCTTTCGCTCCTATTCCAGCTGCATGCGGGCGTATTCCTCCAAGGCGCATGAAGGCTGCTCCTTGGGGCCGGCCAGTTCCTCCAGGGGCACCTCAAGCAGAGCGGCCAGCTTCAAAAGGTTTTCGGTGGCGGGGGCACTCTTCCCGCTCTCCCACTTGGCCACCGCCTGCCGGCTGATCTCCAGAGCGTCTGCGAGGGCGTCCTGGGTAAGGCCCTTTTCCTTCCGCAGCCGCCGGATGGTTTCGCCGATGGTCATTCCGTCCACCTCGCTTTTCTGATTTGATTATAGGAGATACGCTCCGCGCTTGTCTATCAACCGGCGCGCAACGATAGGTTGCGTTTTGTGAGAATGTCCGCGCTCCGGCCTTTTTTTCGCCGCCCGCCGGCCCGGCCCCGCTCACAGCCGGGCGCACAGATCCCGGATGTGCTCGAAGAGATACTGCTCCTGGCGCGCGAGGGGGCTGTCCGGCAGGGTGACGAAGGTGAAGGGCCGGGTGATGGAAAAATCCTCCTGCGCCAGCCGGGCCAGCCGCCCGCTCTCCAGAAGGGGCGCGGCGGCCACCTCGTAGGCAAAGGTCACCCCCCGGTCCGCCGCCGCCAGCTCCAGCAGCACCGGCACGCTCTCGAACACGTGGCAGGCGGCAAAGTCCTCCGCCGCAAGGCCCCGGGCCGCCAGGGCGCTCTCCAGTATCTCCCGGCTGCCGCTGCCTGTCTCCCGCACCAGCAGCGGCGCGGAGCACAGCGCCGCCAGCGTTTTGCACCCCGCCCAGCGGCCCTCCGCCGCCCCCAGCGCCGAAAAGCGGGCGGTGTAAAAAGGCCGGCAGCAGTAGCGCCGGTGGCTGGCGTTGCCCTCGATGAGGGCGAACTCTATCTCTCCCTTGTCCAGCTCTTCCAAAAGGGTGCGGGTGTTCTGCAGCCGCATCTCCAGCCGGCGCGCGGGCAGCGCGTCCAGCAGCGCCGGGGCCAGCCGGGGCATCAGTCCCTCCCCGATGCTGCGGGTCACCCCGAAGTGCAGCGGCGCGGCCTGCCCCTCGGTCAGCGCCGCCCGCAGCTGGGCCTCCATCGCCGGCAGCCGCCGCGCCAGCCGGTAAAACCGCGCCCCCGCCTCGGTGAGGGTCAGCCGCCGGCCCTCCTTGGCGAACAGCTTCACCCCGTACTCCGCTTCCAGCGCCCGGATGTGCTGGGTCACCGCCGGCTGGCTCAGGTGCAGCGCCTCGGCGCAGCGCACCGTCGTTTTTTCCTCCACCAGCGTGAGAAATGTGGTCAGTTTCGGGTCCACCACGGGCCCTTCCTCCTTTTGTGGAAAACTATAAGAATTGTTGATAAGTTAATGGCTATCTCTAAATTGATTTTATACGAAAGGGGTCGTATAATCAAGGCGTGCCAGCCCCGCAAGGGGGCAAAAAATCAAGAGGAACGGGGAAAAACGCAATGGTGAAGGAACAAGTTTTGAAAAAAGCGCCGGGCTTTTTGGCCTGTCTCGTCATCGGGCTCATCGCCCAGGGCATCGCCAAGTTCGTGCCTTCGGTGGGTGCGGCGCTGTTCGCCATCGGCATCGGCATGGTGTGCGGCAACACCTTTTTGAACAAGCCCGGCATGGACGCGGGCACCAAGTTCTCCGAGCGCAGCCTGCTGGAATACTCCATCGTCCTCACCGGCGCGACGCTGGTGCTCAGCGACATCGTGGCCGTGGGCCTTTCCGGCGTGGGCTTCATCGTCTGCCAGATGGCCCTCACCATCACCGCCGCCTACCTCATCGGCCGGCGCTTCGGCTTCGGGCGGCGGTTCTGCCTTCTGATGGGCGCGGGCAACGCGGTGTGCGGCTCCAGCGCCATCGCCACCGTCTCCCCTGTGGTGGGGGCCGACAGCAAGGACAAGGGCATCTCCATCACCATCGTCAACGTCACCGGCACCGTGCTGATGGTGCTGCTGCCGGTCATCACCGGCCTTGTCTATAACCACGCCATGCTGCCCACCACCGCCATGATCGGCGGCGTGATGCAGTCCATCGGCCAGGTCATCGCCTCCGCCGGCCTGGTGGGCCCCGAGTTCGTGCCCGACGCCACCATCTTCAAAATCATCCGCATCGTGTTCATCGTGTTCGTGGCGCTGGCCTTCTCCCGCCTCAACCCCGAGGAGGAGGGCAGCCTCTTCGCCGGCGGCAAGGCGGCGGGCGGCGTCAAGGCCGGTGTGCCCTGGTTCATCATCGGCTTCTTCATCATGGCGGTGCTGAACACCCTGGGCGTGGTGCCCGCGCCGGTGAGCGCGGCGGCCAAGTTCGTCAGCGGCCAGTTCGAGATCATCGCCCTGGCGGCCATCGGCATGCGGGTCAAGTTCCGGGACCTGGTCAAGGAGGGCCCCCGGGCTTTGGGCTACGGCCTGTCGGTGGGCGTGTGCCAGGTGCTGTTCGCCCTGGGCCTCATCCGGCTGTTCCTCCTGTGAGTTCTTTATAAAGTGCGCGGCGCTCCCCTTGCCGGGAGCGCCGCTTTTCATTTGCCCCGGCATAGGATATAATGGGACTGTATCCCGCAAAAAAGGAGGGGTCCCCATTGACCATGAAGCGCAGAACGTCCCGCTGGAAGGAACACGCCACCGACCTGGCCTTTGACCTGGCGGGCAGCTTTCTCATGGGGGTGGGGGTCTACACCTTCGCCCTCAAGGGCGGCTTTGCCACCGGGGGCCTGTCGGGCATGGCCCTCATCATCAACTATCTGTGGGGCCTGCCGGTGGGCATGGTCACCCTGGCGCTGAACGTGCCCCTGGTGCTGCTCACCTGGCGCACGCTGGGCCGCGGCTTTTTCCTCAAAAGCCTGCGCACCATGGTCATCAGCACCGTCATCATCGACTTCGTGCTTCCCCTCTTCCCCGTCTACGAGGGCAGCCGCCTGCTGGCAGCGGGCTTCAGCGGCGTGCTGATGGGCGCGGGGCTCTCCCTTATTTATATGAGAGGCTCCTCCACCGGCGGGTCGGACTTCCTCATCCACGCCGCCAAGCGCAAGGCCCCCCACATCAGCTTCGGCAACCTCAGCCTTGCCATCGACGCGTCGGTCATCCTGCTGGGCATCCCCGCCTTCGGCGACATCGACGCCGCGCTCTACGGCATGGTCAGCGCCTTCGCCCTCACCATCGTGATGGACAAAATCATCTACGGCGCGGGCAGCGGCAAGCTGGTGCTGGTCATCACCAACGAGGGCCAGGCGGTGAGCCGGGCCATCGACGCGGCGGTGGAGCGGGGCAGCACCCTGGTGGACGTGACTGGCAGCTATTCCGGCCTGCCCCGGCGGATGGTGATGTGCGCCTGCTCCAACAACGAGGTGTTCAAGGTGCGCACGGCGGCCCACCGGGTGGACCCCCGGGCGCTGGTGATGATCTGCGAGGCCAGCGAGGTGTTCGGCGAGGGCTTCCGCGCCCCGGAAGTGGGCGAAAAGACCGGCTAAAACCACATCAATTCTCCATTTTTCTTGCAAACAGGGCCCATTCCGTTTACAATGTGTATAAACCCCGACTTTCCACAGAAATGTTGAAAACTCTGTTGAAAGTGTTAAGAACCCCTGCTCAACCCATTAGTTTTCAACATTCAGGGCGGAAAATTCAAGGTCCATTAACTTTTTGTTGAATGGAAAGCCCCAAAATGCCAAAAATGCGGGTGAAAGTGCCCCCGCAGCCTCACACAACAAAAAAACAACACGCGGCCCCCGGCCGCCCCAAAGGAGGACACACGCCATGAACTGGCTTGCAAAAATGCAATACCGCTACGGCCGCAAAGCGCCGAAGAACCTGATGCTGGTGGTGGCCGGCGGGCAGATCGCCGCCTGGCTGGTCATCATGCTGGTGAACAGCAATGTGTATTATCTGCTGCAGCTCACCCGGTCGGGTCTTATGCACCTGCAGCTGTGGCGGCTGGTGAGCTTCGTGTTCAGCCCGTCCCTCACCATGAACCCGCTGTTCTTCGCCCTGGAGGTCTACCTCGTCTACTGGATCGGCACTTCGCTGGAGCGGGCCTGGGGAGCCTTCACCTTCGACGTTTACTTCCTGCTGGGCATGGCGGGGGCCTGGGTGGCCTGCCTGCTCACCGGCTGGGGCAGCAGCGAGGCGCTGTTCTATTCCCTCTTCTTCGCCTTCGCCTGGCTCTTCCCCGACATGCAGCTGATGCTCTTCTTCGTGCTGCCGGTGAAGGTGAAGTGGCTGGGCTGGATCGCCGGCGGCCTCTATGTGCTGCAGGTGGCGTTTCTGCTCATCACCTTCCAGTTCACCCAGGCGCTGGCCACCGTGCTGGGGCTTGTGAACTTCCTTATTTTCTTCGGGCCGGACATCTTCCGCCGGCTGAAGAATGACGCCGAGACCCGCCGTCGCCGCCGCGAGTGGGAGAACCAGTGGCGGGGCCGCTGAGACAAGAACACCTTGCAAGGGGCGCGCCCGCTTTGGGCGCGCCGTTTTTTGTGGAAATCCGCGGCGGAGTGTGGTATAATGAAAGCACAAAAACAGGCGCCGCCCCCCGTGGCGGGGCCAAAAGGGGGTATAGTCCATGAAACTCATCACTGCCATCGTCAACAAAGAGGACGCGAAACAGGTCTGCAACCACCTCATCCAGGAGGGCTTCTCCGTCACCCGTCTGTCCACCACCGGCGGCTTTCTGATGGCCGGCAACATGACCCTGATGATCGGCACCGACGATGAGAAGGTGGATCCCTGCATCCAGATCATCGCCCAGCACTGCAAGCAGCGCACCGAGGTCGTGCCCAGCACCGCCAGCTACGGCATCGGCGTGGCCACCGCTTATCCGCTGCAGGTCACCGTGGGCGGCGCCACCATCTTCGTCACCAACGTGGAGCGCTTCGAAAAGCTGTGATGCTCGGCCGCATCCGGGGCAACGAAGCCTTTAAAGACAGCGTTCAGGCCGCCCTGCAGGCAGGGCGGCTTTCCAATAGTGTGCTTTTGTGCGCCGAGGAGGGCTGCGGCGCGGGCTTTGCCGCCCGGTGCCTCGCGGCCGATTTCCTCTTCCCCGAAGGGGGCGACGCCGCCGAGGCGGTGCTGGCCGGGCGCAGCAGCGAGTGCATCGAGGTGCGGGGCCAGGGCCAGCGGGGCGAGATCCTGGTGGGCCAGGCCCGCCAGGTGCGCAGCCTCGTCTATGAGACGGCCCTCTCCGCCGCGGGGCGGGTGGTCATCTTCTACGGCGCGCACCACATGAACCCCTCCGCCGCCAACGCCCTGCTGAAAGTGCTGGAAGAGCCCCCTGCCGGGGTGCTGTTCATCCTCACCGCGCCCAGCGCCGCCGCCGTGCTGGCCACCATCCGCAGCCGCTGCGGCCTGTTCCTTCTGTGCCCGGTGACCACGGCCCAGTGCGAGGCCTATCTCAAAGAAACCTGCCCCGGCTGCCCCGACGCGGCGCTGCTGGCCCGGGTCTACGCCGGGCGCATCGGCCCCGCAAAGGCCGCCGCCACCGACCCCGCCGCCCGCCGCAGCCTGGACGCTGCCCTGGAGCTGGCGAAGGCCGTGGGCAAAGCCGACCGCTACGAGACCATGCGGCTGCTGGCCGCCGTGGAAAAGGACCGCCCCGCCGCCGTCCGCCTGCTGGAGGACCTGGCCTGCGTGGCCGCCGCCGTGCTGGAAGGGGCCGAGGGCCTGGGCCTGCCCCTGTCCGCCGCCGCCCGCTGCGCCGAAGGCTGCGGCGAGGCCCGCCGCGGCATGGACCGCAGCCTCAACCAGAAGCTGCTGTTCACCCTGCTGGCGGCGAAACTCTGCGATGCGGCCGGCTGAACGCCGGCCCCGCCTTTCTGTGCGTTTTTTCCGCCCGGGCCTTTCCCGGCGCGGCTTGTGTTTTTCTTTCGGGCGGACGAGCTGTCCCCCAACTTCTTCTTCCCTCTTTCGCTCTTGCCCAAAACCAGCCGCGGGCAAGGGACCTGACACCCACGCCCGGCGGCCGGGCAAAGAGAGTTGACCTTATGAAAAAAGTCATTTCAGTGCGCTTCAAGGCCAGCGGAAAGGCCTATTATTTCGACCCCACCGGCTTTGACGTCAAGGAGGGGGACTACGTTGTGGTGGAGACCGCCCGCGGCACCGAGTGCGGCGAGGTGGTGGCCGGCCCCCGGGACGTGCCGGACAGCCAGGTGAGCCGGGAGCTCAAGCCCATCCAGCGGATGGCCGACTCGGTGGACGTGCGCCGGATGGAAAAGAACCGGGCGGACGAGAAGGCCGCCTTCGAGCTGTGCAACGAGCGCATCGCCGCCCACAAGCTGGAGATGAAGCTGGTGGAGGCGGAGTACAACCTGGACCGCTCCAAAATTCTTTTCTACTTCACCGCCGACGGCCGGGTGGACTTCCGGGAGCTGGTGAAGGACCTGGCCGGCGCTCTGCACACCCGCATCGAGCTGCGCCAGATCGGCGTGCGGGACGAGAGCAAGATGAAGGGCGGCCTTGGCATCTGCGGCCAGCCCTTCTGCTGCAGCCGCTTTTTGAAGGACTTCCAGCCGGTGTCCATCAAGATGGCCAAGGAGCAGGGCCTGTCGTTGAACCCGGCCAAAATTTCCGGGGCCTGCGGGCGGCTGATGTGCTGCCTTTCCTACGAGCACAAGGCCTATGAGTATCTGAACAGCATCACCCCCATGAACGGCAGCGTGGTGCGCACGCCGGACGGCGAGGGCGTGGTCATCGAGGCCAACCCCGTCAGCGGCATGCTGAAGGTGCGCTTCGCCAGCGAGGCGCTGGCCCCCAAATACTACAAGCGCAGCGAGTGCGTCTACCTGCGGGGCGGCAAGCGGGCTCCCAAGGCCCCCGACCCGGACCAGCCCTGATTTTTCAGGATTTCCCCTTGTTCTTTTTTGATTTTATGCTACAATAATTGCATAAAGGGGGCGTGCCCCCTTTGCTCCGGGCATGCGGCTCGCCGCGCAGGCCGCCCCGTTGCCCGGGCATCTATGGCGCGGAGAAAAAGGAGAGAATGACCATGGCCTACAAGATCACCGATTCCTGTGTTTCCTGCGGCACCTGTGAGGGCGAGTGCCCCGTCGGCGCCATCAGCCAGGGCGACGGCAAGTACGAGATCAACGCGGACGCCTGCATCGATTGCGGCACCTGCGCCGGCGCTTGCCCCGTTGGCGCCATCGAAGAGGGCTGATCAGCCTTTTCGCCGGCAAAGCACAAAAAAGAGCGGCGGGCCTTGTACCCGCCGCTTTTTTGGTTGCGTGTCATGGTATAAAAATACGCGAAGGGAGGCGAAGCGCGTGGAAGTCTCGGTGGAAACTCTGGCCCACGGCACAAAGGTCTGCATCAGCCGGGCCCACCGCTTCGGCACCGACGCGATGCTCCTCTCCGGCTTTGCCCGCCCCCGGCGGGCGGAAACGGCGGTGGACCTGTGCAGCGGCTGCGGCATCGTGGCCCTGCGCTGGCACGACCTGGGCCACCGCGGCCCCTGCCGCGCCGTGGAGGTGGACCCGGAGGGCACTTCCCTGCTGGAACAGGCCCTGGCCGAAGACGCGGCCCTGGGCCACATCACGCCGGTCTGCGCCGACCTGAACGAATTGCGGGGCGACGGCCTTGCCCATCTGGTGGCGGCCAATCCCCCTTATTTCACCGGGGGCTTCGTCAGCCCCAAGTCCGCCCGTGCCGCCGCCCGCCACGAGGGCGGCGGCACCCTGGAGCAGGTGGCCGCCGCGGCGGCGGCCCTTCTGCGGGACGGCGGGCGCTTCGCCCTCTGCCACCGGGCGGACCAGTTCGCCCGGGTGTGCGCGGTGCTGTCGGCGGCGGGCCTGGAGCCAAAACGCGCGGCGTTTGCAAAGCAGAAAGCGGGCGACGCGCCCTGGCTGGTGCTGGTGGAGGCCCAAAAGAACCGCCGCCCCGGCCTGCGCTTTGAGCCGGACGTGTTCATGGAGGACGAGGGCGGCCGCCCCTCGGCCCAGCTTCAAAAAATCTATCGGGAAGGGATGTGAGGCCCATGGCCGGCACACTCTATATCGTGGCGACCCCCATCGGCAACCTGGAGGACATGACCCCCCGGGCCGCCGCTACCTTCGGCAGCGTGGACTTCATCGCCGCCGAGGACACCCGGGTCACCCTGAAACTGCTGAACCACCTGGGGCTGAAAAAGCCGCTGGTGAGCTATTACGAGCACAACCTCAAGGAGCGGGGCCGCTACATCCTGGACCGCATCCAGGCGGGCGAAAACTGCGCCCTGTGCTCCGATGCGGGCATGCCCGCCATCTCCGACCCCGGCGAGGTCATCGTCACCGACGCGCTGGCCGAGGGCATCAAGGTGGTGCCGGTGCCGGCGGCCAGCGCCTGCGTCACCGCGCTGGCGGTGAGCGGCCAGCCCACCGGGCGCTTTGTGTTCGAGGGCTTTCTGCCCACCAATCTGCGCCAGCGCCGCGAGCGGCTGGAGCAGCTGAAAGGCGAGGAGCGCACCGTCATCTTCTACGAAGCGCCCCACAAGCTGCGCATGACCCTGGGCCACCTGCAAGAAGCCTTTGGCCCGGAGCGCAGCATCACCCTGGCCCGGGAGCTGACCAAGCTCCACGAAGAGGTGGTCAAGACCACCCTGGGCGAAGCGGTGGAGTATTACGAGACCAATAATCCCCGGGGCGAGTACGTGCTGGTGATGGCCGGCGCGTCCCCCGCCGAGACCCGGCCCGCGCCCCCCACGCTGGACGAGGCGGCCCAAAAGGCCCGGGAGCTGATGGAGGGCGGCATGAGCGCCAGCGCCGCGGCAAAGCAGGCGGCCCAGAACACCCCGTTCAGCAAAAGCCAGATCTACCGGCTGCTGACGCGGCAGGAGGAAAACGAATGAAGACCATCCTTGTACTTTCCGACACCCACGGCTCGGCCAGCGCCTTCACCC
The DNA here is from genome assembly GCF_048526665.1 of Candidatus Allofournierella excrementavium. Lineage (NCBI taxonomy): Bacteria > Bacillati > Bacillota > Clostridia > Eubacteriales > Oscillospiraceae > Allofournierella > Candidatus Allofournierella excrementavium. The sequence goes on along the minus strand of NZ_DBGFPE010000026.1, from coordinate 2,112 downwards.
GTGTGGCGGCCAAGAACCCCAAAGCGGACGCCCTGATCTTTCTGGGCGACGGCTGCAAAGACCTGGAAAAGGTGCAGGACGCCCTGCCCATGCCGGTGTACCCGGTGCACGGCAACTGCGATTTCGGCGCGCTGGAGCCGGGCGAGGGCCTTGTGGCCTTCGAGGGCGTGCTGTTCTACTACGTCCACGGCCACCAGTACAACGTGAAATACTCCTACGACGACCTGGCCCGCAATGCCATCTGCCGGGGCGCGGACGTGGCCCTCTTCGGCCACACCCACTGCCCGGACCTGGTCCAGCTGGACAAGGTGACCCTGTTCAACCCGGGCAGCGCGGCCATCCCCCGCAGCGGGCGGCCCACCTACGGCCGCATCACGGTGGAGGAGGGCAAGGCCCCGGTGTTCGAGCATCTGGAGATGCCGGACTATGAGTGAGCCGAAGATGACAGCGCTGCTCCAGGCGGACAGCACCAATCTTTACTGCAAGGCCCATCTCTCCGGGATGGGCCATTTTGACGCGGTGTGGACCACCTGCCAGACCGCGGGCCGGGGCCGGCGGGACCATGTGTGGCAGAACGCGCCGGGCGAGGCGCTGTACTACACCATCCTCTTCAAGGAGCCGCTGGCCGACCCGGCCTGCCTGTCGCTGGCCTCGGGGCTGGCGGCGGCCCGGGCGCTGGAGGAGTGCTTCGGGGTGGAATGCGCCCTCAAGTGGCCCAACGACCTGCTGCTGGGCGGCAAAAAGGCGGTGGGCATCCTCTGCGAGGGCTTTGGCGGCGCGTTCGTCAGCGGCATCGGGGTGAACCTTTCCCAGACGGCAGAGTTCTTCGCCGCCGCCGGCCTGCCCCACGGGGTGAGCGTGGCGGGGCATCTGGGCCGCGCGCTGCCTCCCGACGCGCCCCGGCGGCTGGCGGAAAGCCTCAGCCGCCATTTTATCCAGGACGCGGACCTGAAGGCTTTTTACCGCGAAGGCTTTTCCCCCCTGCGGGCGGACTACCTGCCCCGCTGCGTGAACCTGGGCCGTCAGGTCTGGTTCGAGGGCGGCGAGGGCGTGGCCGAGACGGTGGACGAGCAGGGCCGCCTTGTGGTGGCCGCCGAGGGCGGCCTGCGGCATGTGCTCAGCGGCGAAGTGAGCGTGAAAGGCATCTACGGCCGGGTGTGAGCGCGAAAAAAGTCAAAATCGAGGATTCACAAAAAGTTAACAGAGCCTTCAAAATTCTTCCTTAAGTTATGGGTATACTAAAATCACAGAACACGGAGCCGCAACCGTTGTTCTGTACATGATTCCTCCTCACACCAAAGCGATACCCCTTAACCGCCTCCCCGTGGTCCGCAAACACGGGGAGGCACTTTTTTTGCCACGGCGGCGCCCGAATAAAGGAAAGGGCGGCTTTGAGAAAAACGCTCCGCCCGGCCCATCCCCACCGCACGCGGCATCCCGGACACTTTTCAGGACAAAGAAAAGTGTCCGTTCTGATGCGCACTACGTGGGGAGGACCGGGCTTCGCCTCAGCCCGGCGGGGAAGGGCGGCGCTCTTGCCCGCTTTGCCCGGCCCGCCGCCCGATGCCGGCCGAGCCAGACGCGGCACTGCCGCCGCGTAGTGCGCCTCGGAGCGAACACGCTGCACGGTGCGAGTGCAGCGTGTCCGAAACGCCGCGTGCGGCGGCGGACGGCGACGCGGCCACCCCGCGCCCAAACTGCCCGGGCCACAGCGCCGCCCGGGCAAAGAAAAGGGCAGCTTTGAATAAAATGCTTCGCCCGGCCCATCCCCACCGCACGCGGCATCCCGGACACTTTTCAGGACAAAGAAAAGTGTCCGTTCTGATGCGCACTGCGTGGGGAGGACCGGGCTTCGCCTCAGCCCGGCGGGACAGGGCGGCGCTCTTCCCCGCTTTGCCCGGCCCGCCGCCCGATGTCGGCCGAGCCAGACGCGGCACTGCCGCCGCGTAGTGCGCCTCGGAGCGAACACGCTGCACAGTGCGAGTGCAGCGTATCCGAAACGCCGCGTGCGGCGGCGGACAGGGACGCGGCCACCCAGCGCAAAGCTGCCCATATCCCAGCGCCGCCCGAATAAAGGAAAGGGCGGCTTTGATTGAAGTGCTCCGCCCGGCC